>NZ_JBFUES010000795.1:0-3548 GCF_056403875.1 Bradyrhizobium sp. P2_E8 | reverse complement strand
CCCTTCGGCCTTCCCCTGAAAGTCGCCCGCAGGCCTCGAGGCCTGCGGGCCGTTATCTCACTTCTTCAACAGCGCGCACTTGCTTTCGGAGAGCGGTGTGAAGGCCTGATCGCCCGGCACCGAACCGACCAGCTTGTAGAAGTCCCACGGTCCCTTGGACTCCGAGGGCTTCTTCACCTCGAACAGATAGGCGCTGTGGATGGTGCGGCCGTTCGGCTGGATCTCGCCCTTGCCGAACAGATCGTCCTCCGTCGGCATCGACTTCATCTTCTCGACGACCTTGACGCCGTCATGAGGATTGCCGCCGAGTGCGTCCAGCGCCTTGAGATAGTGACGCACGCCCGCATAGACGCCGGCCTGCACCATGGTGGGCGGCGCGTTGTTCTTCATTTTCCCGGCAAAGCGCTTCGAGAACGCGCGGGTTTGGTCGTTCATGTCCCAGTAGAACGTCTCGGTGAAGTTGAGGCCCTGCGCGGTCTCGAGACCGATCGCCTTGACGTCAGTGAGGAACAGCAAGAGCGCGGCGAGCTTCTGGCCGCYCKTGACGATGCCGAACTCGGMCGCCTGCTTGATCGAGTTGGTGGTGTCGMSGCCGGCATTGGCAAGGCCGATGATCTTGGCCTTGGAGGCCTGCGCCTGGAGCAGGAAGGACGAGAAGTCCGGCGTGTTCAGCGGATGCTTCACGCCCCCGACCACCTTGCCGCCATTGGCGGTGACCACGGCCGTGGTGTCGCGCTCGAGCGCCGCGCCGAAGGCGTAGTCCGCGGTCAGGAAGAACCAGCTGTCGCCACCGGCCTTCACCAGCGCCTGGCCCGTGGTGTGGGCCAGCATGTAGGTGTCGTAGGTCCAGTGCACGGTGTTGGGCGAGCACTGTGCGTTGGTGAGGTCGGAGGTTGCCGCACCAGAGTTGATGTAGACGCCGTTCTTTTCCTTGATGACGTTGTTGACGGCGAGCGCCACACCGGAATTCGGCACGTCGACGATGACGTCGACCTTGTCGACGTCGAACCACTGCCGCGCGATCGCGGTGCCGATGTCGGGCTTGTTCTGGTGATCGCCCGAGACGATGTCGATCTTCCAGCCCTTCGCAGCTAAGCCGGAATCTTCAACGGCCATCTGCGCGGCGAGCGTCGAGCCGGGGCCGCCGAGGTCGGCGTAGAGGCCGGATTGATCGGACAGAGCGCCGATCTTGACGGTCTTGTCCTGCGCGGAGGCGACGCCGGCTGCGGCGAAGGTGAGCGCGGTGGTCAGGAGCAATGACGCAATCGACCTGGTCTTCATGCAACTTTCCTTTTTGAATTTTCTCGTTGGCGGTTCTGTTGTTTAAGCATGATCGTTTCGGAAAACCGCTTCACACTTTGCGCTGACGCGGCCCTCCGGGTCCGGACCATGCTTAAACGCCGAGATAGGTGTGGAGCTTGTCCATGTTGGCGGCAAGCTCCGCGTTGGAAAATCCGTCAATGATCTTGCCGTGCTCGACCACGTAATAGCGGTCGGCCACGGTGGATGCGAAGCGGAAGTTCTGCTCGACGAGGAGGATCGTGAAACCCTCCTTCTTGAGCCGCGCAATGGTGTGGCCGATCTGCTGGATGATGACGGGCGCAAGGCCCTCGGTCGGCTCGTCCAGCATCAGGAAGCTCGCCCCGGTGCGCAGGATCCGCGCGATCGCCAGCATCTGCTGCTCGCCGCCGGACAGCTTGGTGCCCTGGCTGTTGAGCCGCTCCTTCAGGTTCGGAAACAGGTCGAAGATCTGCTCGAGCGGCAGTCCGCCTTCGCGGACCACCGGCGGCAATAGCAAATTCTCCCGCACGTCGAGGCTGGCGAAGATCCCCCGCTCTTCCGGGCAGAACGCGATGCCCATGCGCGCGATCTTGTCGGAGGTCGCGCGGATGATCTCCTGGTTGTTGAACTTCACCGAGCCGGTACGCCTGCCGATGATGCCCATGATCGACTTCAGCGTGGTCGTCTTGCCGGCGCCGTTGCGCCCGAGCAGGGTGACGACCTCGCCCGCGTTCACGTCGAAATTGATCCCATGCAGGATGTGGGACTCGCCGTACCAGGCCTCGAGGTTACGGACCTGGAGGATGTTTCCGCCGCTCGCAGCCTTTGCCGGAGCCTCGGCGATCGCAGTGTCAGGCATGACCGGCTCCCAGGTAGGCTTCCTTGACGCGCTCGTCCTTGGTGAGCTCGCTGTAATGGCCCTGCGCAAGCACCTGCCCGCGCGTCAGCACGGTGATGATGTCGGAGAGATTGGCCACGACGCTCAAATTATGCTCGACCATCAGGATGGTGTATTTCGCGGAGATGCGCTTGATCAACGCCGCGATCTTGTCGATGTCCTCGTGGCCCATGCCGGCCATCGGCTCGTCCAGCAGCATCATCTCGGGGTCGAGTGCGAGCGTGGTTGCAATCTCGAGTGCGCGCTTGCGCCCGTAGGGCATCTCGACCGCAGGCGTATTGGCAAACTCGCTGAGGCCGACATCGTTCAACAGATCACGTGCACGATCGTTGAAGCGGTTGAGCACGGACTTGGAGCGCCAGAAATCGAACAAACTGCCGTGCTGGCGCTGAAGCGCGACGCGAACGTTTTCCAGGGCAGTCATGTGCGGAAACACCGCCGAGATCTGGAACGATCGCACCAGTCCCATGCGGGCTACGTCGGCCGGCGCCATCGCAGTGATGTCCTGGCCCTTGTACAGGATCTTCCCGGCGGACGGCTTGAGGAACTTGGTCAGAAGATTGAAGCACGTCGTCTTGCCGGCGCCGTTCGGGCCGATCAACGCGTGAATGCTCCCACGGCGGACCTTGAGCGCAACGTCGCGGACAGCGAAGAAGCCCGCGAACTCCTTGGTCAAGCCTTCCGTTTCGAGAATGAACTCATCGGCCAAACAGATTTCCCCCTGCCCGCGCGACCCGCGTGGCTGTCCTTGTTGCTTCGGCTTTCAGGAGGCCTTGGAGCCATCCCGGAACGCCGCCTCCGGGCGCGGAATATGCCGGAGGTGACGGGGGTTAGGCAAGGCGGAAAGCTGAGCAGATCAGGTCTCCGGCTGGGATACAAATGCTCCCTTAGTCGGAGATGTTTTGATGTCACGCCTGCCCGGCCTTCCGGTTCACGAAAGCACCGGTCATCAAGCCGTCGTTAACGGTCTTTCGTCCGGCGCGCCAGCCTTCATAGAATATTTTCCCGCAGCATGGATGATGCGCGGGTTTCGATCTGCCGGGAATATTGTTTTGGATTTCGCAAGCGCCGCGCCCTCCGTCGTCAAGTCGATCAGGCAGCGTGATCTCCTGAACACGTGGCTGCGCCTCTATGCGCGCCAGCGGATCGCGCCGGCGATCTGGGAGTACCAGCCTGCGCGGCTCGAGGAAGAGCTGTCCGATCTCATCTATTACACGGTGGACACCTCGGCTCCGGTGCCGCGTCTCGTTATCCAGAGCGAAGGCACGCGGATTTCGCGCGCCTACGGACATACCGGCAAGGGCGTGCCGCTGGATGAATATATCGGGCCGCGGCTCGTGCCCTCCGTGATGCCCATCTATTACGAATG
>NZ_JBFUES010000794.1:0-3551 GCF_056403875.1 Bradyrhizobium sp. P2_E8 | reverse complement strand
CTACCACATGGGCGGCATCGCGGTGGACGCGCGCGGCCGCAGCTCGATCGACGGGCTCTGGGCCGGCGGCGAAGTGTCCTCCACCGGTGCGCATGGCGCCAACCGTCTCGCCTCCAATTCGCTGCTGGAGGCCGTGGTCTACGCCGCGCGCATCGCCGACGACATCGCCGGCCGCGCGATCCCCTCGCCTGCCCGCCTCCCCGACGCGCTCGTGACGTCGCGTGGCAACGCACCGGATACTGCGGCCGTGAAGTGGCTACGCGCGATGATGAGCGCGCATGTCGGCGTCATCCGTCACAGTGACGGGCTTGCGGAGGCCGTGCGCAGCTTCGCCGCGCTCGAACGTGACGCAACGAGCATCGCTGTCCGCAACATGGCGACGTCGGCCCTGCTCGTCGCCGCTGCGGCCTGGACGCGGTGCGAGAGCCGCGGCGCGCATTTCCGCATCGACCACCCGGCCGATGTCCCCGCGCTGGCCCGGAGAACGATGACCACCCTCGCCGCGGCACGCGAAGCCGCGGAGAGCCTGCACGAACGTCCGCTGCCGCGCATTGCGCAGCCCGTGATCGCCTGATGGAGTCCCTTATGATCACCCCGACATCCCTGCTCTATCCCGACGCCTTCCTCTCGCCGCTCGCGATCGACGAGGCCGTGCACCGCGCGCTCGACGAGGACCTCGGCCGCGCCGGCGACATCACCTCGCTGGCAACGATCCCGGAGGCGACGAAGGCACAGGCCATCCTAGCCGCGCGCCAGTCCGGCGTGATCGCCGGCCTGCCGCTGGCGCTGGCGACGCTGCAAAAGCTGTCGCCCGACATCGAGGTGCGGCCGCATGTCCGCGATGCCGCCCGCGTGGCCCGCGGACAGCACGTGCTGACGATCTCGGGCCCCGCGCGCGCCATTCTCACCGCGGAGCGGACCGCGCTGAATTTCGTCGGCCGGCTGTCGGGCGTTGCGACGCTGACGGCGGACTATGTCGCGCGCACCGAAGGCACCAGGATGCGGATCTGCTGCACGCGAAAAACCACGCCGGGCTTGCGCGCCCTGGAGAAATACGCGGTGCGCTGCGGCGGCGGTTTCAACCACCGCTTCGGCCTCGACGACGCGATCCTGATCAAGGACAACCACATCGCGGTCGCCGGCGGCATCCGCCCCGTGCTGGAGCGCGCACGCGCCCACGCCGGCCATCTCGTCAAGATCGAGATCGAGGTCGATACGCTGGCGCAATTGCGCGAGGTGCTGGACACGGGAATGGCTGACGCCGTGCTGCTCGACAACATGGACCTTGCGACGCTGCGCGAGGCCGTGCGGATCAACGAGGGCCGGCTCAAGCTGGAAGCATCCGGCGGCGTCACGCTGGACTCGATCGCCGCAATCGCGGCGACAGGCGTCGACTACGCGTCTTCAGGCGCGCTGACGCATTCCGCGCCGAATTTCGACTGTGCCCTGGATATCGAGGCGTGACTTCTTAGCCTCTCCCCGCAAGCGGGGCGAGGCCGGAATTCGCGCTGAAAGCGCGGATTCCGGGTGAGGGGGAATCTCCGCGAGTCCAACTCTCACCGTCTCCGCGGAGAGTCCCCCTCACCCCAACCCTCTCCCCGCAAGCGGGGCGAGGGAGCGCACTCGCGCTTGCGGCGACAGCCACAAACTAACTCAGCGCCGTACGGTATCTCCCATCTCGGCGGAGCTCTTGGCCTGCTGCGCGAGCTCGGCGGAGAGTGCGGCGGTCTGGGCCGGGGAGCCCCAGCTCGGTTCCTCGCTGCCGTCGCCCCAGGCGCGCGGGCGATAGAAGGTGTGCACGCCGGTCTTGTACATCTTCTTCATCTCGGCGACCCAGGACGGGCGCACCCAGTAGGCGTGGTAATGCGTGGACTTGCCGACCTCGGGCAACCAGATCTGGCCGTCGAGCATCGCCTTCGCGATCTTCTTGGCGCGCTCCCACATCTCGGGCTCACGGATCACGTCGGCATTGTTGTCGCAGGCAAAGGTGAACTGGCAGGCGAGATGGCGGTGCTTGTTCTGGTAGACCGCTCCGCACACCGTATCAGGATATTTGCCTGAGAACACGCGGTTCATCACCACCTGCGCGACCGCTATCTGGCCGCGCACGGCCTCGCCGCGGGATTCGAAATAGACGGCTTCGGCGAGACATTTCTCGGATTTCGCGCGCGACTTGTCGTCGAGCGCGAGCCGTTCCGCCGGCGACCTCGCGTGCTGGTTGTCGGCGTTGACCTCGCCCTTCGGCGCGACGCTCTCGCCGCTCTCGATGTCCCTGGCGATCTCCTCCGTCGGCGGCGACAGCGAGGCCGTCACCTTCATGTCGGGGTCGGGCATCACGATCAGCGGCTCGGCGCCGGGCTGCCAGCTCTCGATGCTCTCGAGATTGCCGCCGAGCGAGGAGCTGCCGAAGAACAGGTTCGAGGTCTTGACGCTGAAGGGATCGCGCGCGGGCGCGGCCGGCGCAGTGGCCCGCTTCAGCGCCTCCAGCGGCTGGACCGCGAATGAGCGCGCGAGGTCGCTGGCCTTCGGCGGATTGGCATATTGCGGCAACGGCGGCGCGCGAAGCGCTTCCTGGAGCTCGGGGTCGAGCGCGGCTGCGGACTCCGGCGACATCGCTTGCGGCAACGCGGCGGTCTTGGCGCCGAACACCGAGCTGTTCGACGTCGCGGGATCTTCCTGCGCGGGCGCTGCGGCCGGTGCGGCAGCGTCGGGAGACGTCGTCGGTGTCACGATCGCGAGGCGATTACCCTTCATGGAGCGATCGACCTTGGGAAAGTCGGCGGCCTGGTAACGCGGGGGCGCCTGAAGCGCCGGATTGCGGCTGATCGCGCCGGTGACGTCGCGGCCATCGAGGCTTGCGAGGCGAACCATCGCGCTCTGCGGAACCGAGGTGCCGATGGGGCGGGAGAAACTGTAGGTGGCGAGCTGGATCGAGGACGCCGCGGAATACACCTGCTTCTGCCAACGCTCGGCGACGCCGGGCTGACGCGCCAGCAGCGAGGCAATATCCTGATAGCCGGTCTCTCTCGGCATCAATGCGAAGATGCAGAGACCGATGCCGAAGGACGCGAACCGCGCGCCCTTCGGATGGTTACGCAACACTGACATCGATACGCTCACGCTACGCTTACGCCCGAACAACCGAACCGCAGTACATCCGTGCAATTCGATCTTTCTCGTAAGTATCCAATTTAGGTTGCCGGGGCGTTAATCGGCGTTGCGCGCCGGGCACACACAAGCGATCGCAAGTGTTTCCACGGGGCAATGACGCGCATTGGTAAATGTCGCCTCACGTGAAGCGGTAAACATCCGGTCAACGCGAATGGTGAAGGAACTCTTGCGCGCGCGTATCATTACGGGACGCGTGATGAGTTCCATCGTTTGCGAGAAGCACTTTCCACAACACCGCCGTCATGCCCCGCCGAGTGCGCAATTGCGCACGGGGGCGGGGCAACCAGTACGCCGCGGCTTCTCGATTCAATCACTGCTGTCTCGGCGTACTGGATCGCCCGGCCAAGCCGGGCGATGACAGTGAGTGTGTGGCGATAGCG
>NZ_JBFUES010000793.1:0-3560 GCF_056403875.1 Bradyrhizobium sp. P2_E8 | reverse complement strand
CGGACCGAAGAAGTGATCTTCACCCGCAACGCGACGGAGGCCATCAACCTGGTCGCCTCGTCCTGGGGCGGGCCGAATATCAAAGAGGGCGACGAGATCGTCATCTCGATCATGGAGCACCACTCCAACATCGTGCCCTGGCATTTCCTCAGGGAACGACAGGGGGCCGTGATCAAATGGGCGCCGGTCGACGACGAGGGCAATTTCCTCATCGACGAGTTCGAGAAGCTCCTGACCGCGAAGACCAAGCTGGTCGCGATCACGCAGATGTCGAACGCGCTCGGCACCATCGTCCCGATCAAGGACGTGGTGAAGATAGCTCACGCCCGCGGCATTCCCGTGCTGGTCGACGGCAGCCAGGGTGCGGTGCATCTGCCCGTCGACGTCCAGGACCTCGGCTGCGATTTCTACGTCTTCACCGGCCACAAGGTGTACGGCCCGACCGGCATCGGCGTGCTCTGGGCCAAGTACGACCATCTCGTCGCGATGCGCCCCTATAACGGCGGCGGCGAGATGATCCGCGAGGTCTCGCGCGATGTCGTCACCTATGGCGATCCCCCGCACAAGTTCGAGGCCGGCACACCCGCGATCGTCGAGGCCGTGGGCCTTGGCGCCGCCATCGACTACGTCAACTCGATCGGCAAGGAACGCATCGCCGCCCACGAGCACGATCTCACCACCTATGCCCAGGACCGGCTGCGCGAGATCAACTCGCTGCGGCTGATCGGGACGGCGCGCGGCAAGGGTCCGGTGATCTCCTTCGAGCTCAAGGGCGCGCACGCCCACGACGTTGCCACCGTGATCGACCGCCAGGGCATCGCGGTGCGCGCCGGCACCCATTGCGTGATGCCGCTTTTAGAGCGGTTCAACGTGACGGCCACATGCCGGGCCTCGTTCGGCATGTATAATACGCGGGAAGAAGTCGATCATCTGGCACAGGCGCTGTTGAAGGCGCGGGATTTGTTCGCATGAGTGACACGGCCGAAATCAAAGCCAATCCGATGGAAACCCGGTCGGCGCTGCCGCCGGAGGAAACCGAGCGGCTGACCACCGAGATCATCGCGGGCCTCAAGACCGTGTTCGATCCGGAGATTCCGGCCGACATCTACGAGCTCGGCCTGATCTACAAGGTCGAGATCAAGGACGACCGTTCCGTCGACGTGCAGATGACGCTGACGACGCCGAACTGCCCCGCCGCCGGCGAGTTGCCGACCATGGTCGAAAATGCGGTCGCCAGCGTCCCCGGCGTCGGCGTGGTCGACGTCAAGGTCGTCTGGGAGCCGCCGTGGACGCCCGAACGCATGAGCGACGAGGCCCGCCTCGTGCTCAACATGTGGTGACGCGTACGTTCTGCTTTTCATTCCTGGCATTGAATTTGCTCCGCAACGGACCACATCACTGACATGACACAGGCAACACCAGCATCCTCCACCCCGAAGCCGCGGCGGCCGCGCCCGCAGGTGATGCGGCTGACGGATGCCGCCGCCCAGCGCATCAGCGAGCTGACCCAGCGCGCCGATTCCGAGATCGTCGGCCTGCGCGTCGGTGTGAAGAACGGCGGCTGCGCCGGCCAGTCCTATACCGTTGAGTATGCCCATGATGTCCGCCCGACCGACGAGGTCGTCGAGGACAAGGGCGTCAAGATCCTGGTCGATCCCAAGGCCGTGCTGTTCCTGCTCGGCACCGAGATGGACTACAAGGCCGACAAGATGCAGGCCCAGTTCGTCTTCAACAACCCCAACCAGGTCTCCGCCTGCGGCTGCGGCGAATCGGTCGAGCTGCGGCCGGCGAAGATCGACGGGTAAGCCCGGCTCGCCCCAATCCCACAGCTGTCGTCCTGGCGAAAGCCAGGACCCCATACCGCGTGATCTCTCGACGGGCCGCGTGGCGTGACGTCCAGTCTTGGCTAAACTACTCCCCGGGATAATGGGTCCTGGCTTTCGCCAGGACGACCATGCGGAGAGAGCACGCCCATGGACCGCGAATTCCTGATCGACCTGTTCGCCGATTTCGGCCCTGTCACCATCCGCAAGATGTTCTCCGGCCACGGCATCTCGGCCGACGGCACCAACTTCGCGCTCGCCTTGCGCGCCGGCCTGTTCCTCCGCGCCGACGAATTGACCATCCCCGACTTCGAGGCAGAAGGCTCAAAGCCGTTCCAGTACTCGACCCGCGCCAAGACCGTGACCGTCAACTCCTACTGGGAGCTGCCCGCGCGGCTGTTCGACGATTCCCAGGAGCTTGCGCAATGGGCGAGGGCGGCGCTCGCCGCCGCCCAGCGCGCCAAGGTGAAGCAGCGGCCCAGGGGTAAGAAGGCGTCGAAGAAGGCGGCGACCAAACCGGCGAAGAAAGCGGTCAAATCTGCGAAAGCGCCGAACAAGGCGAGCAAGAAGAGCCCGGTCCGCAAGCGCGCCAGGCGAAGGGGCTGAGCTCAGTCCGCCGCCTTGGTCAGGCCAACCCTCATGTCCTTGGCCACGAAGACGCAGGTGCCGTCGGCAAGCACCCGGCCGTCGGCAATGCCAAGCACCAGCTTGCCGCGCCGGACCTGGCGCATGGCGACCTCGTAGCGCACGCGCTGCGCGTCCGGTGTGATGGTGCCCGTGCACTCGACTTCGCCGACGCCGATGGCGCGGCCCTTGCCCGGTGAGCCCGACCAGCCGAGCCAATAGCCGATCATCTGCCACATGGCATCGAGCCCGAGAGAGGACGGCATCATCGGATCGCCGCGAAAGTGGCAATCGAAGAACCAATGGCCCGGTACAATATCGAGCTCGCCGACGATATGGCCCTTGCCGAACGCGCCGCCGTCCAGGCTGATCTCGGAGATGCGGTCCATCATCAGCATCGGCGGTGCCGGCAATTGCGCATTGCCGGGGCCGAAATAGCCGCCTTCGCTCGATCGCAGCAGCTCGTCCCTGGTGTAGGACGGTTGCGGGCTGTGAAAATCATGGGGATTGGCCAAGGCGACAAGTCCTCTGGACGCTCGCACCGTAAGGCGGCGAGGAAGATGTTGCTCGTCGGGAGAGAATGTCAAGCGCGCACGGTCTTCTGCGCGCGGTGTCCGCGTCACGCCACGCGACTGTGGCTCTCGATGGCAAATTCCGGATCGGCTTCGCAGATCACGCGGTTGCGGCCGTTGCGCTTGGCGGCGTAGAGGCAGGCATCGGCGCGTTCGATCAGTGCGTCGGTGTCGTCGCCCGGCTTGAGCATGGAGACGCCGACGGAGATGGTGACGCGGCCGAGAATCTCGCCGGTCGATTTCTTCTTCAATTCCTTCGCCATGACGGCGCGGCGGATGTGATCGGCGACCGTGAGGGCCTGGCGCAGGGCGGTGTTGGGCAGCAGCACGGCGAACTCCTCGCCGCCATAGCGCGCGGTGATGTCCTGGCCCTTGATGGTCTGCTTCATGGACAGGCCGACCAGGCGCAGCACTTGGTCGCCGGTGAGATGGCCGTAGGAATCGTTGAACGACTTGAAGTGGTCGATGTCGAACAGCAGCAGCGACAGCGGCTCGCCTGATGCGAGCGCRCTCTGCACGGCCATGTCGATCATGCGGTCGA
>NZ_JBFUES010000792.1:0-3565 GCF_056403875.1 Bradyrhizobium sp. P2_E8 | reverse complement strand
AAGGAAGGGATAGGTCACGAACGCTTCTCCTCGCGCTTGGTGGTCGCAGTGTCCTTGACCWGGTAGCCCGTCACCGAACGCTTTTTCTCGAGCCATTTTTGCGCAACAGCGCGAACCTGTTCGGCGGTCACCGCGCGAATGCGGTCGGGCCAGCTCCTGATGTCCTCGATCGACAGGCCGGTGGTCAGCGCGCCGCCATACCAGCGCGCCAGCACCGCCTGGTTGTCCTGGGCGTAGATCGCTTCCGCGATGAGCTGGGTCTTGACGCGCTCGAGATCCTCGGCGCGGATCGGGTTCTGCGCGATGTCGGCGATGACGCCGTCGACCGCCTGCTCGACCTCGGCGAAGCCGACGCCGGGTTTCGGCGCGGCCGAGATCGCGAACTGCGTCGGGTCGAGCGAGATGCTGGAATAGCTGGCGTTGGCGGAGACCGCGAGCGGCTTGTCGACGACGAGGGCGCGGTAGAGATAGGAATTGCTGCCGCTGCCCATCAGCTGCGCGAGCACGTCCAGGGCCGCGCTTTCGCCGGCCGCAGCCGTGGTCGCCGAGGGAACGAGATAATAGCGCCGCAGGCTCGGCTGCTCGACGCGCGGGTCGGCCAGCGTGACGGTGCGCGGTGCCGCCGGCTCCGGCTCCTGCGGACGAATGCGGCGTGCCGGGATCGCGGGCTGGGCGGGGATGGAGCCGAAATTGCGCTCGACCAGCGGACGGATGTCGGCGGCTTCGACGTCGCCGGCGATCACCAGGATCGCGTTGTTCGGCGCGTAGAAGCGGCGGTAGAAGGCCAGCGCATCCTCACGATCGAGCTTCTCGATCTCCTGATGCCAGCCGATCACCGGCCGGCCATAGGGATGGTTGAGATAGAGCGCGGCCATGATCTGCTCGTTGAGCCGCGCGTCCGGATTGTTGGCAACGCGCATGTTGTACTCTTCGAGCACGACGTCGCGCTCGGGCAGCACGTTCTCGTCCTTGAGGATCAGGCCGGTCATGCGATCGGCCTCGAACTCCATCATGGTCGGCAGCTGCTCGCGCGGCACGCGCTGGTAATAGTTGGTGTAGTCGACCGAGGTCGAGGCGTTCTCGTTGCCGCCGACACGAAGCACGGTCTGGGAGAATTCGCCGACCGGATGCTTCGAAGTGCCCTTGAACATCAGGTGCTCGAGGAAGTGCGCGAGCCCGGATTTGCCCGGCGTCTCGTCGGCCGAGCCGACCTTGTACCAGATCATCTCCGTGACCACCGGCGTGCGGTGATCCGGGATCACCACGACCTGCATGCCATTGCTGAGCGTGAAGCTGGCGGGCGGGGCCGATGTCACCGTGGTCTGGGCGAGGGCCGCGCTGGCTGAGAGGACACTCGTCGAAAGCAGCGCGGCAAGGAGGCAGGCAGCCGATCGGTAAGAGGACATCATGATCCCTAGTGAAAGGCCGAGGTCCGGATGTCCGGCTCGGCGGCACGGCATGCTACACCGTGCGGCTGAGGCTTCGCGTCACGAAGCAGAGAACGCCGTCATCGTGAAGTTAAAGATAAGTCATGTGCTTCGTCCGGCCTACACCGGGCACCGGGCGTTTGCGGCAGTTCCGCACGGGGGACGCCAATCGGCAAGAGCGCTATTTCTCTTTTTCCTTGCCACTGAGCACGTCGAAATATGTCCTTTTGGACTTATCCGGTCCCCCGGCGCCATAGGCGTAGTTGGGCGAGGGCGTCTGGTATCCGGGCGGTGGTTCGGTCAGGGATGCCCGCGGCGGCTCAGATGTGAATTGCTTGGATTCTTCGCTGTCACTCTTGAAGATGCCGAGCAGACCGCCCTTATAGCCGAGCTGGCTGGGGCTCATGGTTGGATTGTTTCCGCCCGGCTGGACAGAATCGTTGCTCGACGTGCGGCTGCTGCCGTTGGTCTTGGCGGCGTTCAACTCGGCCGGAGTGAGTGGTCGGGCCGCTTCCCAGGGGTTCAGGAACTTGGTGCCCGATTTCTTCCTGGCGGCGGCAGCCTCCTTGCGGCGCTTCTCATCCGGGTCTTTTGGCCAGTTCGGAGGAGCCGCCTCGGCGGCCGATGCCGGGGGCGGCAGGTCGAGCTTCGGCGGCACCACCAGCGGCGAACGTTCGCGGTATTCAATGCCGGGCGTTTCCATGCTCTTGGCGCCGAGACCCGACATCAAATTATCGATGATCTTTTCCTCGAAGGTCCGATCGTCTTCGTCATCGTCGCCGGCGCGGGCCGCGCCTGCTGCCATGACGAGACCAATGCCGAGCGCGACAGCGGACAATTTCAACGCCCGCCAGAACTCCCACCGGGGGTCTCGAACCATCGAACCGCTGGTCTTCGAGCTGCGCATCAGTGTACCTGTTCCATATTGTGGCAGATTGCCGCTCGCACGCGGCTCAAATTCTCGCAAAAAGCGGGTTCCACCTGCCGGTCGTATCGGCCGGGATCAGGGCGCTTTTGCGGCGGGTACCCCCAGGAAGGAATCATACAATAGCGCCGCCACCCCAGCAACGATGGCCACGTCGGCGAGGTTAAACACATACCAATTATAGGTATTTCCGCCGATCTCGATGTGGAATAGGGCGAAATCCACCACCGCGCCATAGGCCAGGCGGTCGATGCCATTGCCGATGGCGCCTCCGATGATCAGGCCGAGCGCGATGGTCGCAAGCAGGGTGTGCGAGCGGGCCATCCAGATCGCCAGCGCGACCACTGCGATACCTTTGACGGCCATCAGCGCGAGCTGCGCCGCCTGGCTGTCGTTCTGGAGCCAGCCGAAGCTGATGCCGATGTTCCAGGCCAGCACCAGGTCGAAGAACGGCGTCACCTTCACCGCGCCGCGACGGGCGAGGTCGAACACGTTCAGCAGCCAGAGCTTCGAGGCCTGGTCGAGGATGACCGTGGCGATGGCCGAGACGATGCCGGCGCGGAGCGGGGTCATCGTGAGTGACCCAACGTCGCCGCGGCACACTCCGCCGTCGTCCTGGCGAATGCCAGGACCCATAACCCCAGGCGGTCGTTGATTGAAAGACTCGTGGTCATCAGCCTTCGCTGCAATTGGCGACGGTGGTAATGGGTCCTGGCTTTCGCCAGGACGACGCTAGATCAAACGCCAACCCCCAGCGCCTTCCATTCGCGCAGCGCCTTGGCATCGCGCGGGGTGACGTCGGGGTATTCGGGGTCTTCGCCGACCGTCGACGAGATCTTCCAGGAGCGGGCGCATTTGGTGCCGACCGCCTTCTCCACCACGACGGCAACGCCGGGCACGGCATCGAGGCGGAACGCAGAAGCCGGCGCCTCGCCCTCGCGCACCTCGTAGTTCGAGGTGATGCAGACTTCGGCGAGGTCGGTGTCGAACAGCGTCGCCAGCATGTCGCGGTCGGCGACATAGATGACCGGCGAGGCCTCCAGCGACGAGCCGATGTTCTTGGCGGCGCGTTCGAGCTCGAGCGCGCCGGTGACGACACGGCGGACGTTGCGGATCGCCTCCCATTTCGCGGCGAGCTTGTCGTCGCGGAGCTTTTCGAGATCCGCCGGAAATAGCGTGAGGTGCACTGAAGGCTCCGCATCCGGCCGGTACA
>NZ_JBFUES010000791.1:0-3582 GCF_056403875.1 Bradyrhizobium sp. P2_E8 | reverse complement strand
GTCCCTGCTCGATCGGCAGCGACGGATCGCGCGACCATTCGTTCCAGGAGCCGAAATACATCCGCACGTCCTTCACGCCGGCGTTTTTCAGCGCCAGGAACGTGTTCGAGGCACGCGCGCCCTTGAAGCAGTAGAGATAGACCGGCGTCGTCTGCGAGATGCCGACGGTGGCGCATTCGGCCAGAATCTCGTCTTTGGACTTGAAGCGCGGGCCTTCCGCGGTCGGCTTCATCATGCGGTACCATTCCAGCCAGACCGCGCCGGGAATGCGGCCCTTGCGCGGGCAGAAATCCTTGCCGTACGGAGACGAGCTGTCGCCGATCCACTCGTCGACATCGCGCACGTCGAGGATGGCGATGCCGGGCTTGCCGACGGCGCCAAGCATCGTCTTCGCATCGATCAGGATCTCGCCCGCTTCAGGCACGATCGCAAACGAGGCCTTTGCGGGCGTGGGCACGTCCTTCGTCACCGGGAAGCCCGCCGCCGACCAGGCATCGAAGCCGCCATGCAGCACCTTGACCTTGGGATAGCCCAGCATGGTGAGCAGGTAGTAGCCGCGGCAGGACTGGCCGAAGCCGGAGTTCATCGACTGTTCGTAGATCACAGCCGTCTCCTTGCCGGAGAGGCCGGCGCCGCCGAAGGCGTCGGCAAACTTGGTCTTCAGTTCGGCCATCCCCTCCGGCGTCGAGGTCGCGAGGAACGTGAAAATCTCGTGCACGTTGACGGCGCCCGGCAGGTGGCCGGCGGCGTAGGCATCGGGGTTGCGGGTGTCGATGACGACACACGGCTCTAGCTTCAAGAGATCGGCGAGTTCGACGGCAGTGATCAGAACGTCAGTCATGGCAGCCTCTCCGTTGAGGTTGGGGGTCTTCGGGTGGACTCGCAAAAATCAGGAATCGGCAAGCATCTTGCGCAGCTGCTTGGTGGCAGGCGTGACGATCGCGACGAAATAGGCTTCGCGCAGCCGCCGCTGCGCGCGGTGGCTCCTCAGATAGCCGCGCGCGCCACAATGCAGCATCGCCGCATGCGCCGCCGCGACGCTGGCCTCGCCGGCGCGCAAGCGGAGCGCGATCACCTTGCGCCAGTAGGTCTCCTCCTCGTTGTAGGGATCGCGCGCCAGCGCCATGGTCTCCGCCTCCAGCTCTGCGGCGAGATCGCGGAAATGCACCGGCTGCTGCGGCAGATAGCGGTTGACGTGGCCGAGGGGACCCCCGACCTCGTCCATGATGTTGATGCAGTCTCTGATCACGCCAAGCGCCATGCCGGCCTGGAGCAGGATGAAGCCGGCGCGGATCTTCTTGACGAAGGGACCGGCAGGATCGGCGAGGATCAGATCATCCGGCACGAACACGTCGCGGAACTGCACGCCATAGGTGCCGGTGCCGTCCATGGCGAGGAACGGCTTGCACGGCGTGAGCGTGATCGCGGGATCGGAGCAGTCGGCCAGGAACATCACGAGCCCCGGCTCGTCCTCGCGCTCGAAGATGGTGCCGAAATAATGATCGGGCCCGAGATTGGAGACCCAGGGCAGCGCGCCGCGCACGATGTAGCCGCCCTCGACCTTCCGCCCTTTCAGCTTGAGCTTCTCGATGCCGAAAAAGCTCTTCATCGGGTTGGAGAGCCCGGTGCCGCCGAGCACGCGGCCGGTCGAGAACGCATCGCCGAAGCGCTTTGCCAGCTTCATATTGGTGGAGTTGGCGGCGTACCAGACCAGCGTGTTCTGGCACCAGGCCATGAACGCCGTGGCGCCGCAGACCTCGCCGATCGCTGCCATCGCCTGGATCGCGCAGCGCAAATCGGCGGGACCTTCATGCGGCATGTGACTGCCCCAGGCGCCGACCTCGCCGAACTTGCGCAGCACCTCGGCCGGATAGACCGAGCCGTCGTCGATGCCGGCGGCGAGCGGCGCAAGCTGCTCGCGCGCGATCCGCGCCACCTCGCCTGCAATGGACGGTGCGGGCTGATCCAAAATGTCGGCCCGTGATAAAGCCAGTGAACCCATGATCGTCTCCCGCACCTTGTCCTGTTGCCGTCAGCCTAGATGCCGACCTCGAGATTGACCGGGCGGGTGAAGGTGTTGGCGACCGGCGACCATTTCTTCACATGGGCGACCAGCGCGTTGATCTCGTCCTGCGAAATGCCTTCGCACTCCATGTCGACCTTGACGCGCACGTCGGTGAAGCCGACCGGCTTGTCGGAAACATCGCCGGTGCCCCACACGGCCGTAATGTTGAGGTCGCCTTCGAGCTCGAGCTCGAGCTTGTTGACGATCCAGCCGCGATGCACGGCGTTGGCGTGCAGGCCGACCGCAAGGCAGGAGCCGAGCGCGGCGAGCGAGGCTTCCGACGGATTGGGCGCGGTATCGTCGCCCAGAAGGCCCGGCGGCTCGTCGACGATGTAGGGCGGCAGGTTGCGGATGTAGTTGGCGTGGCGGAACTTGCCTTCCGCGACCGTCTTGCACTTCAAGGTCTTGACGACCTTCGGATTGGCCTTGCCGCTCGCGATCAGTTGCTCGAGCCCATTCTTGTCGATGGGCGCGAGGCAACCCGTCAGCACTGTCTTTTGAACGACGGCAGTCATCAGTTTTCTCCCTGGCAGCCGAGGAAATCGGCAGGATACCGAACGGTCTGTTTCCTTGCATGGAGCGTGCCAGAGACGGCCAAAAGCAAATTGCGAAGCATTGGAGCCGCTTAGCGGTCGCTGCCTGCGGATTGATCAGCGGCCGCTTGCTCAAAGGCGATGCAGATGGGGTGCGCTTTGCGAATCTTTTCAGCGCGGAACAGATGCGGCTTGCTGATGCGGCGCGGCTGCGGGTAAGTTTGGACTCATGGCAAAGACGTCATCGAAGAAGACATCCAATTCGCCCCACGCCGGTGCTGGCGAGGACGAGTCCGCGCGCGGGCGCCTCTTGAGCGCCGCGACGCATCTGTTCTGCAAGAACGGCATCAACGCCACCGGCATCGACGCGATCATCGAGGAAGCCGGCACGGCGAAGACCACCCTCTACAAATTGTTCGGCTCCAAGACCAATCTCGTCAACGCGGTGCTGGAGAGCGAAGGCAAGCAGTGGCGCGAATGGTTCATCGGCGCCATGGAGCAAGGCGGCGGCGACGCGCAGGCGAAACTGACGCGCATCTTCCCAGCGCTGAAGAGCTGGTTCGCGGAGGAGCGCTTCTACGGCTGCCCCTTCATCAACGCCGTCGGCGAGCACGACAAGGACGCCAAGCAGTTCCGCAACATCGCGCTGAAGCACAAGAAGATCGTGCTCGGCCACATCGAGAAGCTCGCCGGCGAGCTCGGATCGAGCGAGCCGGCAGTGCTCGCGCACCAGCTCGGTCTCATCATCGACGGCGCGATCGTCGCAGCGATGATCTCGCGCGACCCGGGCGTGGCGGATACGGCCGCGCTTACCGCCGGCCCCCTGCTCAGCCAGTCCAAGACGAAGAAGAAGCGCGCGGCGGATCAGCTCGAGGCGGTGTGAACGCTGTGATCTTGTAGCCCGCATGGAGCGGAGCGGAATGCGGGGACACTGTCCCGGATTGCGCTTCGCTCCATCCGGGCTACGGGCTCATGATGTAGCCC
>NZ_JBFUES010000790.1:0-3585 GCF_056403875.1 Bradyrhizobium sp. P2_E8 | reverse complement strand
CCTGTGGCCCACGGCCTCGCCGGCCGAAATCGTCCGCTTCGACATCCTGGAACGCGTGCCCGCCTTCGCCGGCCGCAGTTTTGGTAACGTCGGCACCTATGAACGCATCACCGCGCGCGCGACCTTCGCGCTCAACCCGTCCGACGACCGCAACGCCGTCATCACCGATCTGTCGCTCGCGCCGCGCAACCCCGACGGCAAGGTCGAGGCCACCGCCGACGTCGTGATCCTGCGGCCCAGCGATGCCAGCCACGGCAACGGCACGCTGCTGCTGGAAGTCCCCAATCGCGGCCGCAAGCTGGCGCCGCAGCTGTTCGACGATTCCGCCCAGCCCGGCGCCAACATTGCCGACAAGGCCGAGGACGCCGGCATCGGCTTCCTGCATCGCCAAGGCTATACAATGGTCTGGGTGGGCTGGCAGGGCGACATTCCGTCGAAGCCGGGACAGCTCGCGATGACCGCACCGGTGCTCAAGGGCGTCACCGGTCCTGCGCGGGAAGAGGTGATCTTCGACACCACGACCAATCCCGCGCGCGCAACGCTGACCTGGCCGGCGGCTGAGGCCGCCGATCTCAACGTCACCGTACGCGCGGCCTGGGCCGACGCGCGGCAGACGCCGCTGGGCCTCTCCGCAAAACCGGTCGATCCCGTGACGGTGGAGATCGCCCGCCCCGACGGCTTTGACGCCGGCGCGCTCTATGAGATCACCTACACCGCGCGCGATCCCGTCCCGCTCGGCATGGGCTATGCGGCCGTGCGCGATGTCGTCAGCTTCCTCCGCCACGACGAGACGCAAGCGAACCCGCTGCTCAACGGCCTGCATCCATCAGTGAGCCGCGCCATCGGCTTCGGCGTCTCGCAATCCGGCCGCTTCCTGCGAGACTTCCTCTATCTCGGCTTTAACCAGGATCTCTCCGGCCGCACCGTGTTCGACGGATTGATGCCGCATGTCGCGGGCACGCGGCGGATGGCGACCAACGTCCGCTTCGGCCAGCCCGGCCGCAACCCGCGCCATCTGCAGGATCCGGCGTGGCAGGCCGACCTGTTCCCTTTCACCTATGCGAGCCTGAGCGATCCCTATTCCGGCAAGACCGACGGCCTGCTCCGCCGCTGCTCGCTCTCCGCCACCTGTCCGCGCGTGATGCAGACCGACAGCGAGCACGAATGGTGGGCCTCGCACGCTTCGCTGCTGGTCACCGATCTCGCCGGCAATCATCTCGACCTTCCCGACAACGTCCGCGCCTACATGATCGCGGGCACGCCGCATTTCGCGGAAGCCGCCGACGTGATGCGCAAGGGCTTGCCCGCAATGTCGCTGCCGCAGAATCCGATGCATGCGGGCATGCCGATGCGCGCGCTGCTCACCGACCTCAACGCCTGGATCAGCGATGGCACCAAACCGCCCGCAAGCCGCGTCCCCATGCGCGCCCACGGCACGCTGGTGGCTGCGAAAGGCGCGGTGCCGGCGGATATCCCCGGCCTGCCCTACGCCGGCATCCATACGCTGGCCGCCTTCTCGGATCAGAGCGTGTTGCCGCCCAAGGAGATCGGCCGCTATCCCGTGTTCGTGCCGAAGGCCGACGATGATGGCATGGCGATATCAGGTATCCGCCAACTCGCCCTCGTCGTCCCTCGCGCGACCTACACGGCGTGGAATCCGCGCGCGCAGGGCTTTGGGCCGACGGCGCTCTATCCGCTGCAAGGCGCGGTGGTACCGTTTGCACCGACGGAAGCCGCACGGAAGGAAGTGCACGATCCCAGGCTGTCGATTGCGGAGCGATACGCGGACGACGGGGCGTATGTGGCCGCGGTGCGCCGCGAGGCGGCAAGGCAGGTGGCGGAGCGGATATTGCTGCCGGAAGATGCGGAGCGTGCGGTTGAGGCGGCGAAGCAAGGGAAGCTCGCGAAGCTTGGGCCGTGAAGGCGATGGCATCTTCGGCTTCAATGTCGCGACGCGGTTCGGCCTTTCCACAAACTCGTCATGCGCGGCCTTGTGCCGCCACGTCCTCGGTTCCAGCGCAACGATAGGCGTGGATGGCCGGGACAAGCCCGGCCATGACAAGGTGGAAAAATCTCGCACGCCTGTCGGAACACCCGCTCCTCATCCGTCCTATGCCTGGACAGCACACGGAGACACCGCATGGCCGACCTCACCCTCACCACCTTCGACTGGGTTCCCGAGATGCCCAGGGGTTTCGTGCGCGACCTTCGCGTGCGCTGGGCGCTCGAAGAGGCTGCCTTGCCGTACCGCGTCGCGAGCGTGCCGTTCGGCCCGCGGGACGCCGCGCATTTCGCGCACCAGCCGTTCGGCCAGGTGCCGTGGCTGAGCGACGGCGACCTCTCGATCTTCGAGAGCGGCGCGATCCTGCTGCATCTGGGTGAGCGCAGCGCGAAGCTGATGCCGACCGACCCGCACGGCCGCACCAAGGCGATGGAGTGGGTGCTCGCTGCGCTCAATTCGGTGGAGATGCCGGCCCTGCCCTGGACGATGTTCAAGTTCACCGGCAGTGACGATAGCTCACCTGCCGTGAAATTCGTCGACGACTTCCTCAAGCTCCGCCTCAAGCACATGGAGACGGTGCTGGCCGGCCGCGAATGGTTGGCGGGGCCCTTTTCCGTCGCCGACATCCTGATGTCGGACGTGCTGCGCGTCGTCGATCGCTTCGATGGGTTGGCGGCACATCCAGCCTGCCGCGCCTACGTCGCGCGCGCCACGGCCCGCCCGGCCTTCGCCAAGGCGCACGCCGACCAGATGGCGCATTTCGCAGCGGCGGATGGGGCACGCTAACGCAGACGGATTAGCGAAGCGCAATCCGCCAATGTCCGCCTCAACAAAATTGGTGGGTCACGCCCAGCGAACTGCGCTTCGCGCAGTCGCAAGGCTCACCCACCCTACGCGGCCAACCTGTTCCACCCTGGCTTCTAGTTTTGCGAACGCGTAAAGGGGACAAAACGCACGAGAACGACGCCGCGCGTCGTCGTCTTGCCGGGGGCGATTTTTTCGACGACTGTGAGCTGCTGAGTGGTGTAACCGGGTCCCAACGGCATGACGAGACGGCCCCCCACTTTGAGCTGCTCAATCAGCGGCGACGGTGGCTGCCCGAGCGCGGCAGTCACGACGATGGCGTCAAAAGGACCGCATTCGGGCCAGCCGTCGTAGCCGTCGCCAAGCCTGACGCTCACGTTGTCATACGCGAGGTCTCTCAGTCTTTTCGCGGCGGTCTCGGCCAATTGCGGGATGATCTCGATGCTGCAGACCTTTCGCGCGAGCTGCGCAAGTATGGCGGCCTGGTAGCCCGAACCGGTACCGACTTCGAGCACAACGTGATCGGGCGCGACCTCGGCCAACTGGGTCATCAAGGCCACAATGTACGGCTGCGATATGGTCTGGCCGAGGCCGATTGGTATCGGTCTATCGGCGTATGCGATAGAGCAAGATTGCTCAGGGATGAACAGGTGGCGTTTCGTTTGCGCCATGGCCTCAAGGACCCTCTCCGACAGGCCTTGCTGTCCCAAAACACCGGCAGCGGACCGGGCGTAGGCCCGGATGGCCTCGACCATGGCGGCGCGTTCGCGGACGCATTG
>NZ_JBFUES010000789.1:0-3591 GCF_056403875.1 Bradyrhizobium sp. P2_E8 | reverse complement strand
GCCAGCAGCGGCGTGATCAGCGGCGAATAGACGGCGTCGGCGACCCACAGGTTTTCGCGCAGCAGCGAGGTGGGGACCGGGGTGTCCCGGTTCGGCAGCATTCCCACCGGCGTGCCGTTGACGAGGCCGGTTGCGCCACGGAGCGCGTCTTCCACGCTCGTGGCCACCCGCGCGCCACCATGCTTGGCCAGTAGCGCGGCGAGCTTTTCGGCGCGCGCCGGCTCGCTGTCGAAGATTCGGAGGTCAGTCACCTTCAGGCTCGCCAGCGCAAAGGCAATTGCCTTGCCGACGCCGCCGGTGCCGATCACGGCCACCGCATTTCCGGACGGCGCCAGCAGCGGTGCGACCGCGCGCGCAAAGCCCGTCGTGTCGGTGTTGTGGCCGATCAGCCGGCCGTCCCTGGCGACGACGGTGTTGACCGCCGCCATGGTCGCCGCAGCCGGCGCCAGCTCGTCGAGCAGCGGGACAACGGCCTCCTTGTAGGGAAAGGTGACGTTGACGCCGGCAAAGCCGAGCCGCCGCACGCCTTCCAGCATCATGGCGAGCCCGGCGGCGTCGGCGCCGGCGACCTCGATGAGCTGGTAATGGCCGCGCAGGCCGAGCGCCTCGGCGGCGCGCTCATGCATGGCAGGGGAAGCGGAATGCGCGATCGGCGCGCCGATCAGGCCGGTGAGGAGTTTCTTGCTGGCGGAGTATCCGCGCTTCGACATGGTTCGCTATCGTCTCGTTGGGAGCGTTCGGTCCCGGCCATTAGCGGGGAAACCTGCGCAATTGCTAGGGGCTTCCAAGGTGGCTTCCGCATGCGACGATAGCCTTTCCCTCGCCTAACACAATTACCCTTTTGTCCCGCTAACCTAACATCATGTTATTTCTTCCGTCCGCGTGCAGGCGCAGCCCTGCCGTTGCCGCGGGAGGGCTCGACCGCGCGCATCTCGGCGCGCAGGGATTCGATGAAATACTCGACGTGAAGTGACAACGGTGCGCCGCGCTTCACCGCGATGTAGGTCTCGAACCGCGTCGGCTCGGTGATCTTGAGCAGCTCGATCCCGGGATAGCCGCCATGGGCAACCGTGAACTGGTCGATGACGGCGATGCCGAGGCCCGCTTTCACCAGCGCGCAGACCGTGGTGCCGAAGCGCGCGCGAATGGTGATGTTGTATTCGAGCCGGTTGCGCGCAAAGATCCCGGCCATGATCCGGCCGTAGGGATCGTTCGGATCGATGCCGATCAGCGGATAGCGGGTGATCTCGGCGGCCGAGACCTGCTTGCGGCCGGCGAGTTCATGGCCGGGCGGCACCATGCAATAGAGCTCGCCCGAGGCGAGCGGCAGGAAATCGAGCCCGGAATGCTCGAGCCGGTAGCTCATCGCGACGCACTCGCCGCGGCCGAGCATCAGATAGTCGATGGCTTCCTCGATCTTGAGGACATTGATGTCGATGCCGAGATCGGGATAGCGGCGCCGGACGCGCTCGATCGCGCGCGGCACCATCACCTGCGAGATGCTCGGCACCGAGCCGATGCGCAATTCCGACAGGCCGCCGCGGCCGATCTTGGAGATGATCTCGGAGAGGTCGTCGACCTTCTTGTAGACGCCGTTGATCTGCTCGAAGATGTTCTCGGCCTCCGGCGTCGGGAAATAGCGGCCGTTCTGGCGCTGGAAGAAGCGGATGCCGAGCGAGCGCTCAGTGTATTTGACGAGGCGGCTGATCCCCGGCGCCGAGACGTTGAGCAGCTTCGCCGCACCGCCAATGGTGCCCGTCACCATCACGGCACGGATCACTTCCACCTGGCGCAGTGTCATCATGTTCCTGGCATCCCGAAGAGACCGTGGCGGCGATCATCTCACGAGAGCCGTGATGTCATCCAGCGGCAAGTGTCTGTCAATGTCAGCGGGAGCGGCGGGTTTCTTACGTTCTCCAACACGGGAGAAGGGAGAACTTCGCGGTGGGAGTGTTTCGACTAAAATCTGCGCGTTCAAATGGAAGGACGTCGCATCCGCGCGAGCAACTCTCGCGTCTGCCGCAACTGCGCTTCTAGCTCGCCGGCCCTTCGGGCGACACGCGGTCCGCGAACTCCGCGCACTCGCTTTGCAGCACCTCGCGCGCGAATTCGATGATCTTCTGCTTGTTCGCCGTTTCCCGCACGGCGAAAAACACGCGGTTCAATTCCAGGCCGAGCACGCTGTTGAGGGCGATGTTCTCGTCGTCCATCGTGGGTTTCCCGCATTGTACGCCACAGCTTTGTACGCCACAGGTGTAACTTGACGTCACTTCTTCCACAAGTAGATTGAAGCTGCGGAGCGGGTGGATACCGGAGAACTACGGAAGCAGCGAATTGAGGCAGCCCCCGAATACGTGCTATAGCGGACGGCGAGGGTCAGGAAACGCACCGATGTCCGCCGTCGATTATGGCCGGGAAGCGCTCGACTTCATCGAAGGCCTGGATACCTATCGCAAGGTACCGGACGCCATGGACGCGCTTGAAACGGCCTTCGGCCGTTTCGGCTTCGAAACCATCATCGTGACGGGATTGCCGAACCCCGATCAGCGATTTGCGCAGATGGTGCTCGCCAAGCGCTGGCCGGCGGGATGGTTCAATCTCTACACCCAGAACAATTACGACCGCTTCGATCCCGTGGTGCGGCTGTGCCGGCAATCGGTCAATCCGTTCGAGTGGTCGGAGGCGCCGTATGATGCCGAGCTCGAGCCGAACGCGGCCGAGGTGATGAACCGCGCCGGCGATTTTCGCATGTCGCGCGGCTTCATCGTGCCGATCCACGGACTCACCGGCTATGAAGCCGCGGTGTCGCTCGGCGGCGTGCATCTGGACCTCAATCCCCGCAGCAAGCCGGCCCTGCACCTGATGGCGATGTATGGCTTCGACCACATTCGCCGTCTGCTCGAGCCGACGCCGTATCCGTCGACGCGTCTCACTCCGCGCGAGCGCGAGGTGATCGCCTGGGCCTCGCAGGGCAAGTCGGCTTGGGAAATCGGCGAGATCCTGCACATCACGCAGCGCACCGCCGAAGAGCATCTTGCAACCGCTGCGCGCAAGCTCGGTGCTGTCAACCGTACGCATGCGGTTGCGCTGGCGATTCGCCACAAGATCATCAATCCCTGAGCGACGTACTGGGAAATTTCCCAATATCGAGCCTGCCTCTTTTCGCAGAGGGTGCCCCCCATTGAGGCTGAATGGGGGTTTTCATGATTCATGCAATTTCCGCGGTCAATCGCCACTTATACGAAGACGTAATCGAGCAGCACTTCCGGCTGCGCCATGAGATCTTTGTCGAGGAGCGCCATTGGGAGGCGCTGCGCAGGCCGGATGGCCGCGAGATCGATTCCTATGACGACGAGGACACCGTCTATCTGCTTGCGCTGGAGGGCCGGCGCATCGTCGGCGGTCACCGGCTCTACCCGACGACCAAGCCCTCGATGATGAGCGAGGTCTTCCCGCACCTGGCGGCGGTACGCGGCTGCCCCTCAGATCCGCTGATCTGGGAATGGTCGCGCTACTTCGTCGTCCGCGATCGCCGCGACGGCACTCTCAACCTGCAACTGATGGCGGCGGTGCAGGAGTTCTGCCTCGGCC
>NZ_JBFUES010000788.1:0-3593 GCF_056403875.1 Bradyrhizobium sp. P2_E8 | reverse complement strand
GTCCACCGGCACGAGCGGGCGATCCTCGATCTGACCGACCATGAGCCCATGCTCGGCGTGAGTGATCCGCTTGATCTCGGCCCATTCGGCGTCCGCCATGAACGCCGCCCACGCCGAAATCCTGGCGGCCTCGTCGGGCCACTCCAGGAGATAGGCGAACTCGGTGCGGTCGCCGTGTCGCGCCTCCCACATCGCCACGATCCGGAAGCCATATCTGGTTCGCATGATGCGGGCTGCGTGATCGCGAAACCGGGCGTGGAACGCGGCCTTGTTCTTCTCGAAGATCTCGTAGATGCGCAGTTGCTGGATCATGATCAGTCTCCGTGCCCTGCGGAGATAGGAGCGGGGCGCGGGATGTCAAAGGTCGCGATGTCGTAGCCCGCATGAGCGCAGCGACAGGCGGGGACCGCTGTCCCGGGTATCGCTTCCGCCTTCGCTCTTCGAGCTACGGCGGACAAGTCGCTCACCCGGGCTACGAAGCTAATCCGCCCTACGGACCTTGCGCGAACCACTAGCGAGGACTCCGAGCTCCATCCCCGTCATTGCGAGGAGCTCTTGCGACGAAGCAATCCAGACTGCCGCCGCAGAAAGACTCTGGATTGCTTCGCTTCGCTCGCAATGACGGAGCCTGCCGGAGCATCCACGAACCACACGAGCAAAAAGGCACGGCCATCAGCCGCGCCTTCATAACTCCTACACCGCCCCCGCCTTCTGCGCGTATTCCCACGACGCCTGCGACAGCGGCACGGTGCGCTTGGCGGATTCGAGCGCCTTGGCGTTGGCGGCGGTGCCGTCGCGGACGCGGCCGGCGATTCCCTGCGTGATGCCGGCGAGGCGGAACAGGTTGTAGGCGAAGTACCAGTTGAGATCAGGCACCGTCATCTTGGTGACGTTGCAATAGATCTGCGCGGCCTCTTCCACGCTCGGAATGTTGAGCGCCTTGAGGTCGGCGCCCTGCAGGCCCGGCATGATCCACTGCATCAGCAGATAGGTGAAGTCGGCCATGGGATCGCCGAGCGTCGACAGTTCCCAGTCGAGCACGGCCTGCACGCGCGGTTCCGTCGCGTGGAAAATCATGTTGTCGAGCCGGTAGTCACCGTGCACGATCGAGACGCGCGCCTGTTCCGGCACCGTCTTGGGCAGCCATTCGGCGACCTTCTCAAACTCCGGAATGTGCTGGGTTTCGGAGGCCCGATACTGCTTGGTCCAGCGGTCGATCTGGCGCGCGAAATAGTTTCCGGGCTTGCCGAACTCACCGAGGCCGATCGCGACGGGATCGAACATGTGGAGTTTTGCCAGCGTCTCGATCTTGCTGGTGAAGATCTTGCGGCGATCTTCCGGCGTCTGGCTCGGCAGCGTCGGATCCCAGAACACCCGGCCGTCCYCCATCGACATGATGTAGAAGGCGGCGCCGATGATGCTGTCGTCCTGGCAAAGCGCGTAGGCGCGCGCGACCGGAAAACCCTGTTTTCCAAGGGCTGCGATGACGCGGTATTCGCGATCGACCGCGTGCGCCGAGGGCAGCAATTTGCCGAACGGTTTTCTGCGCATCACGTAGGAACGCTTCGGCGTGTTCAGCCGATAGGTCGGGTTGGACTGGCCGCCCTTGAACTGGAGGACGACCAGCGGTCCCTCATAGCCTTCGACGTTGTCGCGCATCCACGCCTCGAGGCGCAGCTCGTCGAAACGATGCCGCTCCTCGACCGGCTTGGTGCCCGAGAACTCCTCGTCTTTCCTGACGCCGTCGGCCACGATGACGCTCCCTCTTCAGTCCTGACCATTTCAGGTCGAGCATGATCCTAATCGGTAACCGCTGACGCACTTGCGTCAAGCGGTCACCCAATCATGCCCTGTCGTTTCTTCAAATCGGGAGCGCCAACCGGCACGCCCTCTTAATGACTGGCGGAGTTTGCATACTTCCGAACTTCAAGTCTGGCAATGGCGCGGTTATGCACCTCGTCCGGACCGTCGGCGAGACGGAGCGTGCGGATGTGGGCGTAGTCCTTGGCAAGCCCGGCCTCGTCGGAGACACCGGCGCCGCCAAAGGCCTGGATCGCCTGATCGATGATCTTCAGCGCCATGTTGGGGCCTGCGACCTTGATCATGGCGATCTCGAGCTGCGCCGCCTTGTTGCCGACCTTGTCCATCATGTCGGCGGCCTTGAGGCACAGCAAACGGTTCATCTCGATGTCGGTGCGCGCCTCGCCGATGCGCTGTTCCCACACCGAATGCTCGATGATCTTCTTGCCGAACGCGGTGCGCGAAGAGAGCCGCTTCACCATCTTCTCCAGCGCCTCCTCGGCCTTGCCGATGGTGCGCATGCAATGGTGGATACGGCCGGGACCGAGGCGGCCCTGCGCGATCTCGAAGCCGCGGCCTTCGCCGAGCAGGATGTTCTCCTTCGGCACCCGCACGTTGTCGAGCAGCACCTGGGCATGGCCGTGCGGTGCGTCGTCGAAGCCGAAGACGGGGAGCATCTTCTCGACCTTGATGCCTGGTGTGTCGAGCGGAACCAGGATCTGCGACTGCTGCTGGTGCTTGGCGGCCTTCGGATCGGTCTTGCCCATCAGGATCGCGATCTTGCAGCGGGGATCGCCGACGCCGGACGACCACCATTTGCGGCCGTTGATGACGTAGTGATCGCCGTCCTTCTCGATGCGGGTCTCGATGTTGGTGGCGTCGGACGAGGCCACTGCCGGTTCCGTCATCAGGAACGCCGAGCGGATCTCGCCGTCCATCAGCGGCCGCAGCCATTTGCGCTTCTGCTCCCTGGTGGCGTAGCGGATGAACACTTCCATGTTGCCGGTGTCGGGCGCGGAACAGTTGAACACTTCGGAGGCCCAGGTGATGCGGCCCATCTCTTCCGACAGCAGCGCGTATTCGAGATTGGTCAATCCCGCTCCGCGGAATTCATCGTCCTCATGCTCGGACGGCGGCATGAACATGTTCCAGAGGCCTTCGGCCTTCGCCTTCTTCTTGAGGTCCTCCAGGATCGGGATCACCTTCCAGCGCTCGCCGGTGCGATCCTGCTCGTCATAGACCGGCACCGCCGGACGCACGTGCTTGGCCATGAAGGACCGCACGCGGTCGAGCCATTCCTTCTGCTTGGGGGACAGATCGAAATCCATGGGACGCTCCTCGTTTTCTCTCTTCGAACCGGTTTTGTGCCGGACTGTCCTCCCGCCGCGCACGGCCCGCAAGCGTGAATGCGCGCGCCCTGCGAAGCCTCAGGCCTGATCGCAGTTGCGAACGAGTCCCGATTGCGGATTGACTTTTCCCGGCCTTCAAACGATAGTTTCATACAACTGTTTGAATTGCAACTCCCTCGGCACTTCGCGCCCTCCTCGTCATTCCGGGGCGAGGCGAAGCGTCGAACCCGGAATCCGGAAGTTGCGGCGCGAGTTTCCGGGTTCGCGACGATGTCGCGCCCCGGAATGACGGGATAAAGAGCCATGGCCAGCGATCATACGAGGTCTGCCATTCTCGCCGCCGCCGAACGGCTTTACGCCGATCGCGGCTTCGGCGACGTGACGCTGCGCGACATCGTCGCGGAGGCCAATGTCAACCTCGCGGCGGTGAACTATCATTTCGGC
>NZ_JBFUES010000787.1:0-3609 GCF_056403875.1 Bradyrhizobium sp. P2_E8 | reverse complement strand
ATTCGCCCTCGCTCAGCCTGTTACGCTAACAGCCCTCGGGACCACGCCCATGATCGACCACACCACCCTCATCACCTACACCCTCATCGTGCTCGGCTTCGTCTTCATTCCCGGCCCGGCCACGCTGCTCACCATGGCGCGCGCCGCAAGCTCCGGAACGAAGGTGGGTATCGCGACAGGCGCGGGGATTGCGGCGGGTGACGTGATCCACACCAGCATGGCGATCGTCGGCCTCTCGGCGATCATCGCCACTTCGGCGCTCCTCTTCAGCATCGTCAAATATGCGGGGGCCGCGTTCCTTATCTACCTTGGCATTCGCGCCATGCTTGACAAGGCACCGGTCGCGCTGAACGGCGGAGCGCCCACGATCAGCGCAGGTCGCGCATTCCGCGAGGCCGTGCTGACCGAGGTGCTCAATCCCAAGACGGCGCTGTTCTTTCTGGCGTTCCTGCCGCAGTTCGTCCGGCCCGAACACGGCGGGACCGCGCTGCAGCTTGCGGTCCTCGGCATCGTCTTCGTGTTGCTCGGCTTGTTGAGCACCGTCGTGTTCGCTGTGGGGGCCGGTCGTCTCGGCAATTTCCTGCGCCGCCATCCGGCCGTCGTGAAGTGGCAAGGCAAGGTGGTCGGGACCATCTATTGTGCCGTCGGCGTGCGGCTGGCCTTGCAGGAGCGCTGAGGCAGCCGGCTTGAATCGAGCAGCCGCGGCGTACTGGATGTGCGCAATTGCGCACAAGGCGGGGCATGACACCGATGATGAGGAGCGCTCGCTCCCTCCGTCATTGCGAGCGAAGCGAAGCAATCCATAATCTTTCCTCGGGGCAGACTGGATTGCTTCGTCGCAAGAGCTCCTCGCAATGACGAGGATGGAGCTCGGAGTCCTCGCAATCGGTTCGCGCAAACTGGCGGGTTACGCCCTATGCATCGCCCTTCGCGCAATGCGCGATCAGCTTCTCCACAAAGCCCGCGCATTTCAACAGCTCCGACATCTCCACGAACTCGTCCGGCGTGTGCGCCTGCGCGATCGCGCCGGGGCCAATCACCACCGAGGGGATGTCGGCCATGCTGGCGAACAGGCTCGCCTCGGTGCCGAAGGCGACCTTGGCGTGGTCGTTGCGGCCGGCGAGCCTCTTGGCCAGCGTGACGATTGGCGCGTCGGCGGCGGTGTCGAGCGCGGGATAGTCGAGGATTTCCTCGAAATCGATGCCGCACTCCGGATGCCGCGCCTTCATCGCCGGCTCGATCTCGGCCTTGGCCCAGGCGATGATCGCATCCGTCACCTCGCGCGACTCGGTGATGCCGATGCCGCGGCATTCGAAATCCACCGTGCAGGTATCAGGCACGATGTTCAGCGCGGCGCCGCCATGGACGATGCTGGTGAGCAGCGTCGAGTGCGGAACGTCGTAAAGGCTGTCCGTTGATCTCTTGCCTGCGAGCAGCACCGCGCGGCGGCGGATCTCGGCGATCAGCTCGGCGGCATATTCGATTGCGTTGACGCCGTCGGGCGCGATCGAGGAGTGGCGGGCGAGACCGCGGAAGGTGGCGCGCACGCCGTGCTTGCCCTTGTGGCCGATGATGACCTGCATCTGCGTCGGCTCGCCGATGAAGGCGCCGAGCGGCCTGACCTTCTTCTTGGCGACCTCGCGGAGCATCGGCCGCACGCCGACGCAGCCGATCTCCTCGTCATAGGAGATCGCCAGGTGAATCGGCGTCCTGAGCCTGGCCTCCAGCATCTCCGGCACCATGGCGAGACACACCGCGACAAAACCCTTCATGTCGGTGGTGCCGCGGCCGTAGAGCCTGCCGTCGCGCTCGACCAGCTTGAACGGATCGTGGCTCCAGTCCTGGCCCACGACCGGAACGACGTCGGTATGGCCCGACAGCACGAGGCCCGGGCGGTCCTCCGGCCCGATCGTGACCCACAGCGAGGCCTTCTGTCCGGTCTCGTCGGTGATGCGCTCGCCCTTGACGCCGAGGAAGGCGAGATAGCTCTCGATATGGGCGATCAAGGGCAGATTGGTGCGGTCGCTGACGGTGTCGAAGCCGACGAGGTCGGCGAGGAGATTTCGAATGCGATCGGGTCGTGAACTCGGGAAAATCGGGTTGGGCATTGTCTCGTTCATGAGATGGAGGACGGCTTCGCCGCTTGCACGAAACATACCAACGGAGTGGCGGTTCGGGCAAATCGCGATCGCGAAGGGTGCTTTCGCCGAACCTCAGCCGAGCGCGGAGAGGTCTTTCGGCAGCATTCGCTTGAACAGGTCGAGCGTACGCCGCGCCTCCGCGGGCGGCAAGGCGATGGCGTGACGAACCGCGGCTGCGATCTGGATCATCGCCAGTTGCGAAAAGGAGGTGAGGGCGGTGGCGGGCTGTTTCGGCGCGACACACTTGAGTGCCTCGCGCAGGAGGCCGGCGAGATAGGCCACATCCTCCCCGTCGATCTTCTGCAAGCTACGGTCGGCCTGCGTCGCCTGCCAGATGTGATGCATCACAGGATGCTCGCGGAACATCTGGTTATAGCCGTCGGTGATGCGGCACAGCGCAGGGTGCAGGTCGGATAGCTTCTTCATCTCGGCGAGGTCGCGCTGGACGCATTCGCGGCCGATGGCATTGCAGCGCTCGGCGAGCGTCCCGATCACCGTGCTCTTGTCCGGAAAATATTGATAGAGCGAGCCGAAGGCGATGCCGGTGCGCTCGACGATGTCGCTCATCCGGAAGGCGTCGCTGCCTTTCTCGGTGAGGATCTCGGCCGCAGCCGTGAGGATGCGGTCGAAGCGTTCCCGGCTTCGCTCCTGCGTCGGCACCAGCGGCGCGCGTCGCGCGGCCGCGTGCGTCGTCTTGTCCGTCCTGCTTTTCCGTTCCGGCATGCTGATTCCCGCTACCCGCGCTTGACGTCAGAAATAAGAGAGTTTATCGCATTTATCAAATGCGAGAGTTTATCGTATCTGAGGGGGGCTGCGGCATGCGGCAGGTTTTTACGACCGGACTGCTCTGGTTTTCGGCGATTGGCTGCGGCCTCATGGCCGGAATCTATTTCGCCTTTTCGACCTTCATCATGACCGCGTTTGGCCGGCTCGGCCAGGCGGCCGGCATCGCGGCAATGAACGCGATCAATGTCGACATCGTACGCTCGCTGTTCATGCCGCTGTTTCTCGGCACGACCGTGGCAGGCGCGGCGCTGGTGGTGATGGGTACGTTGCGCATCAGCGAGCCGGGGGCGGTGAGCATGATCGCCGGCGGCGGCCTCTATGTCATCGGCATGTTCGTCGTGACGATGGTGTTCAACGTCCCGCTCAACAACGCGCTCGCCGCGGTGCAGCCATCCGCGCCGGAGGCCGGTGCCGTGTGGGCGGCGTATCTGAAGGACTGGACGTTCTGGAACCATGTGCGGACGGTTGCGTCGGTGGTGGGGTGTGCGCTCTTTGTCGCCGCGCTTGCTTCGTCGGCTTCGTAGCCGGGGTGAGCGAAGCGATACCCGGGACAGCTCGATCTCGTAGGGTGGGTTAGCCGAAGGCGTAACCCACCACTGTCTCTCTCCGCGGAAGCAGAAGAGGTGGATTACGCCTTCGGCTAATCCACCCTACGCATCTACAAGCCCTTGCGTTGCCCGAC
>NZ_JBFUES010000786.1:0-3610 GCF_056403875.1 Bradyrhizobium sp. P2_E8 | reverse complement strand
CTGCACGAAGGCGCTTTTGGGCAGAACGATGCCTTTCTCGCTGACGAGCGCCGAACTCGCCACCACGAAATCACGCTTCTGCTGCGATGCGTATGACGCAAGGGTCTTCAGGTGATCGATGTCCCACTCGTCGTCGGAATCGAGGAACGCGACATAATCCCCCTTCGCCAGGCGAATACCTGCGTTGCGGGCCACGGCGCCGCCGCCGTTCTTCTCAAGGCGCTTGTAAACGATGGGAACCGTCGAGGAGATCGTTTCGATCTTCTGCGGCGTGTCGTCCGTCGAGCAATCGTCGATCAGCAGGATCTCGAGCGGAGGAAGGCTCTGCCGTTCCACCGAAGCGATCGTCCTCGCAAGAAGTGACGCCCTGTTATAGGTCGGAATGRTGACACTTATCTTCGTCATGCTCGGTTGTGTGGCGTCCGGAGATCAATTGCAGCGCACGAGGCTGGCGAGGCCCTTCGCGATGGCGATGTTGGCGGCTGGAGACAGGTGCACTCGGTCTTCCGTGAAGACCGGCTCGACCCCGCTCAAGGCCTCCTTGGGATCAAACACGGAAAGGCCCATTTCCTTTCCAAGCGCCTGCACGTCGCGTCGATAGGGGGCGATCATGGCTTCGGCGCGCGGATCCCCGATCGGCGGTGGCAACAGCAGGACGACCGTAGCCCCTTGCGCCATCCTGCGCGTCGCGATAAGTCGCATCACCGAATGGAACACATCGAGCGATACGACCCCTGTGGCGGAATGTCCGTAGTTGGTCGCATCGTTTGAGCCATACATCAGCAGCGCAACATTGACGGGGGGCACAGTCTGCCACCGCACCAGCCCATCGACAGAACGATCGCCCGGAAAGCCACGATTGACGACCTGCGCACAGCCGGCCAGGTCCGTCGCCAATGTTTCCGGATAAGGATTCGTGCTGCGCGTGAAGGACGCGCGATTGATCTGCGTGGGCTTGCCGGCGGGCGAGACGTCCATGCCGTAGGTCAAACTGTCACCCTCGGCTGCTATCACGCCTCCACGCGGCACCCGGATCTCCTTGCGTTCCTCAGCCCTGATGCCTGACATCGTGACGAGACTGCAGAGCAGGACGAATCCAAAACCCAAGCACAAATCGCGCCAGCCGCGGAGGTTGAGTTCCAGCTCACGAAGAAAATCACTCAGTGCTGCGACCATCATCATGCCTGCCTCCTTTTCAGGCCATGATTTAGCTTGATAAAGATTTATATACCGCACCTGCGAGATTGGGTAGCGACTTTGTTGTGAGACCGAAGAATGATGGACACTGCTGAGAGCATTCTGACCAAGAACAAAGGCATTGGTCCTGGCTTCAACATGATGCGACACGTCCTGTCGCTCGTCATTCTGGCGCATCACTGTCGTGTGGCCGTTGCTGGACTTTTTAATGGCGCGCCGTTTGTGAAGAAACTGGACGAGCCGGGAATGGCGGTGTTCGTCCTGAAGAATCCGACCGCGGTCGCCTATGACAAGGCGGCGGGACTTTCGGGTCTTGCATTCGGGAGTCTTCACGCCGGYGAAATCATTCAGGAGGTCTTGCGGCCGGGCCTGTTCGCATTGGTCGGTATGTTCTTCGCGCTGAGCGGGTTCCTCGTCACCGGCAGCGCGATGAGAAATTCCGAGATCAAATCCTTCGTCGCCAATCGCATCCTGCGAATTGTTCCGGCGCTTTCGGTGGAAGTCACGCTGTGCGCGCTTCTCCTCGGGCCACTGCTGACCCAGCTGCCGCTGAGCGAGTATTTCGGCAGCTATCAATTCTACCGCTACTTCGGAAACATCGTCGGCCACGTCACGTTCGAACTGCCGGGCCTGTTCGTGACCAATCCGTGGCCGGAGATGGTCAATGCGAACTTGTGGACCCTGCCGTGGGAGCTGTGGTGCTACGTCTTCGCGTTCGTGCTGCTTCTGACCCGGGCGATCTCGTATGAGTTCAACAAATCCAGGTGGATTTCGCTCGCGATCATTGCGGTCCTGGTGGCCGAGGTCATCGCTGCACTCATCGACCCGCACACCTACAACGTGCGCCAGGATTCGACGCGGTTTGCCGGCTGGTACATCGTCATGATGTTCTTCTTCGGCATGTTGTTCCGGCTGAATGCCAACTACATCTCGTTGAACTGGGTCTTCTTTGTCGTGGCGGCGGGCTGTTACGCGGTCATGATGTGGTTCAACATCCTGTTGCCGCTCGCCGGAATCTTCCTGACCTATTGCACCGTCTATGTCGGGATGATGAAGTTCCCGAGGTTCGATCGCCTGTTCACCCAGGACCTGTCCTACGGCATCTATCTCTACGGATTCCCGCTTTCGCAGGCCACGATCTATCTGTTCATGACCTACTTCGGACGATCGCATCTGTCGTTTCCGGTCATCTTCCCGATCGTTCTGGTGCTGACGCTGAGCTTCGCCATGATGTCGTGGAACTTCATCGAAAAGCCCACGCTGCGCCTGCGAAAATTGTGGCAGAAGCCGGTTTAGGCAAACCGGCTGATACAGCGGAGATCTTGCAGTCCGCGGCCTATGCGATCGCGGACTGCTTCCGTCCGAACTTTCGGCAATAGGCGATCAGGGGCTGTTCGACGTACCAGTGAATGATGACGCCTGCCGCGATGCACAGAAGCACCGACGACACCAGGAACAGTTTTGCGGGCAGGACATTGTGCGTGCGCGCGGAGATCTGAATCAGCACCAGCAACACCGCATTGTGCGTCAGATAGATTGAATAGGACGCGTTCCCGAGCAGCATGCCGAGCGCGTGCAGCGGTCCGCCTTTGTCGAACGAGACGATGCCCGACCAGACGACGATCGCGGCGAACAGCGTCCACCAGATCGCGCGCAGGCCGTTATCCTCCGACAGGGTGAGCCCGACGATCGCGGTGGCGAGAATTGTCATCCCGATCGTGACCAGAAAGGCCGACGAGTTGCGAGGGCGCATCAACGGACTCCMCCGCAACCAGAGGATGCCGAAGAGGAAGCCGGCGCCGAACTGCAGGTTCGGCATCATGATATTTCCGTACAGGACGGTCATGGCGAGATCGGATGCAGCACTCTGGGGTTGCATCAGATCGGGCCAGAATTGCGCGGCGGCATACCAGAGCAGCGGACATGCAAACCAGATCGCAAGCAGGATCGGCAGCGGCCGGGCGCGCAGCATCGTGAGCGCAAACAGGATGTAGAAGATCAGCTCGTGCCTGAGCGTCCAGACAATATGCGGCCGCAATTCTCCGATCGGCCAGAGCACCATTGCTCTCAGGGCGGGAGCGGTGTCGAATTTTCCTGTTCCGGCGATCGAGAGCAGATTGTAGCCGATGACGCAGACCCACATGAAGGGAACGATGCGTACGAAACGTCGCGTGACGAATTCGCCGAGGGAGGTCTGGCTGGAGCCGAGCGAGATGATCGTGATGATGAAACCGCTGATCACGAAGAAAATGGCGACGCCGAACAGGCCGGATTCGGCAAGCTGGAACGGGCTGGTGCCATAGGAAGGCGGCAGGCTGACCAGCCAGTCGGCGTGCCAGATGACGACCAGTATCGCGGCGAAACCACGCAGATACTGAATGCCTGGCAATATGCCGTTGCTGGGTGTCCGTGC
>NZ_JBFUES010000785.1:0-3632 GCF_056403875.1 Bradyrhizobium sp. P2_E8 | reverse complement strand
GATGACGACGTCGTCATCGTAGAGCCGCGCACGCATCGCATCGTTAGCCAGGTGCCGCGCGATCCGTCGCGAGCCCGTGCGCAAATGGGCGGCAGTGCCTCGTCAAGCATGGCGGCCGCCGGCGGGAGTAACGTGAATTGCCGCATCATGCGGCGTGACGCCTCGGGCAATGTGGCCGAGGCAGAACCGTCGACCGTCGGCTCGACCGCGCGCACCGATTACCTGAGTGTGACGGTTCAGATGCCCGGCGGCGGCTCGTCAGCCCCGATCGCCCTCGGCGTCCCGGCGGGCAACATCGTGGTCGCGACGCAAGGGCAGGACGACTGCACGGTGACGATCGAGCCGCAAACGCGCTAAGCGCCGGAATTGACAAGACCGCGCTGAAACGACAACGCGCCGCCGGGCTGAATCAGCTCGGCGGCGCGTTTGCGTTCGATGTGGAAAGTTTCGAGGTCCGGAGTGCCTAGGAGTCCGGACCTCGTCACCTTGCCCCAGCCTTCAATCCCCCGCCCCATGTGGTCCCCCAACCCCGTGGTGCGCGATCAGAGGGTGATGCCCTTGGAAGTGGCCGCCGATCGATGTCTCGCGATGTACGTGAGATCGAAATAGGATTCCATTCCGGATCACTACGGACACGCGCGAGCATCTTTCTGCGCGAAGCTGCGGGCGCCTAAGCCGACGGCATGGTGCACAAGAACGATGCTGGCGATGCGCAGGATGTCCACATCTCTCGGTGCTGCGGAACCTCGATTTCACTGGCCTGTCATTGAACTGGTCTAGCGCTGCTCCCGTCATTGCTGACGGCCAAGGAGCAAGCCATGTCGAAGCCGGTACTGGGCGCCGCATTATCCATCAAATCGATCCCCGCGCATCGCGACTGGCTTCTGGAACGGCAGCGCGATCTCGAAATCCAGGATTTTTTCCGCGCCGATCTCCTCGATAGCGACTGGCGCGCGACCGCTGGCGACATCAAGCAGATGCTCGCGGGCCACACCGGCCGTCTCGGCATCCACGGACCGTTCTGGGGCTTCAAGATCGACAGCCACGATCAGATGATCCGCCAGGCGGTGACCAAGCGTCTGCTCCAGGGGCTGGAGGCCGCCGAGTTCCTCGGTGCGACGCAGATGGTGATCCATTCGCCGTTCACGACGTGGGACCACAACAATCTCGATCTCTATCCGGACAATCGCGGCAACCTGGTCGAACGGGTCAGGGCGACGCTTGCCGAGGTGATCGCGCGCGCCGAGACGACCGGCTGCGAGATCGTCATCGAGAACATCGAGGACAAGGATCCGCGCGACCGCGTGCGCCTCGCCAAGGCGCTCGAAAGCAACAAGGTCCGCGTCTCGCTCGACACCGGCCATGCCAATTACGCGCACATCTCCACCGGCGCGCCGCCGGTCGACTACTACGTCGAGACCGCAGGCGACATGCTGACGCATGTGCATCTCCAGGACACCGACGGCTTCGCCGACCGGCACTGGGCGCCGGGCGAAGGCAACATTCCGTGGGTCGCCGTGTTCCGCGCGCTGGGCCGGCTGACCTCGAACCCGCGGCTGATCCTCGAACTCCGCAACCACGACGACGTCCGCGCCGGCGCAGCCCATCTCGCCGCGCTTGGTCTCGCTGAATAACCGACCTCATCAAGGGCAGGGCTTATCGTCATGAACAAACTCACCCGTCGCACCATCCTGAAGTCTGGCGGCGCTGCCGCGGGCACGCTTCTCCTGCCGCGCTTTGCGATCGGGCAGGCCGACAATCGTCCCTCGGTGACGGTCGCCGTGCAGAAGGTGACCAACTCCAACGTGCTCGACGTGCTGCGCGAGCAGTCCAATGTCGGCGAGCGCGTGTTCTTCTCCTCGATCTGGGAGGGCCTGATCTCGAAGAACTGGCGCGGCAGCCTCGAGGCCGTGCCGGGCCTCGCCACCGAGTGGCGTCGCATCGACGACCAGACCGTCGAGGTGAAGCTGCGGCAGGGCGTGAAATTCCACAATGGCGACGAGCTGACGGCCGAGGACGTGGTCTTCACCTTCAGCCGCGAGCGCATGTTCGGCGAGACCGAGGCCAAGAGCCGCTCCACCATCCAGGCCTTCGAGAAGATTCCGACGCCGCGTCCGGGCAAGGAACTGCCACCCGATGTGCCCGCGGTCGCGCGCCGCATCTGGCCGGACCTCGTGCGCGTCGACGCGGTCGACAAGTACACCGTGCGCTTCTACAACGCGACGCCTGACGTCACCATCGAAGGCCGGCTGTCGCGCTACGGCTCCGACATCGCAAACCGCCGGGCCTGGGCGGAATCCGCGAGCTATCTCGATTGGGCGCGCAAGCCGATCACGACGGGGCCGTACAAGGTCGTCGAGCTCAAGCCCGACGTCTCGCTGACCCTGGAAGCACACGACGAATATTGGGGCGGCCGTCCGCCGCTCAAGCGCATCCGCTTCCTCGAAGTGCCCGAGGTCGCGAGCCGCATCAACGGGCTGCTCTCGGGCGAGTACCAGTTCGCCTGCGACATCCCGCCGGACCAGATCGCCGGCATCGAGAAGAACGCGGCGTTCGAAGTGCAGGGCGGCACCATCCTCAATCACCGCCTGACCGTGTTCGACAAGAACCACGCCCAGCTCGCCAATCCGCTGGTGCGGCGCGCCTTCACGCATGCGATCGACCGCCAGGCCATCGTCGACAGCCTGTGGGCCGGCCGCACCCGCGTGCCGAAAGGCCTGCAGTGGGAATTTTACGGCGACATGTTCAACGCCGACTGGAACGTGCCGGCCTATGATCCGAAGCTCGCGCAGGACCTGTTGAAGCAGGCCAACTACAAGGGCGATCCGATCCCGTATCGCCTGCTCAACAACTACTACACCAACCAGGTCGCGACCGCGCAGGTCCTGGTCGAGATGTGGAAGTCGGTCGGCCTCAACGTCCAGATCGAGACCAAGGAGAACTGGTCGCAGATCATGGAACGTGCCCCGACCCGCGCCGTGCGCGACTGGTCGAACTCGGCCGCCTTCAACGATCCGGTCTCCTCGCTGGTCGCCCAGCACGGGCCGAACGGCCAACAGCAGCAGATCGGCGAGTGGACCAACGCCGAGCTGAACACGCTCTCGGAGTTCCTGGAAACCTCGACCGACCGCGCGGCGCGCAAGAAGGCGTTCCGCCGTATGCTGGAGATCGCCGAGCGCGAGGACCCCGCCTTCACGGTGCTGCACCAGAATGCGACCTTCACGGCCAAGCCGAAATCGATCAAGTGGAAGGCCTCGCCCGCCTTCGCGATGGATTTCCGCGCCGGCAATTTCGAGGTTTGAGGTGTCGCCGCTGGTCAGCATTGAAGGCCTGAGCGTCGCCTTCAACGGCGTGCCGGTGCTGCGTGGCGTCGATCTCGCCCTGGGCAAGGGCGAGGCCCTCGGCCTCGTCGGCGAATCCGGCTCCGGCAAGTCGGTGACCTGGCTTGCCGCACTGGGTCTGCTGYCGCGGCATGCGCGGGTCTCTGGCTCGGTGCGGCTCGACGGGCGCGAGCTCCTGGGCGCGCCCGCCGCGGAGCTCGATCGGGTCCGGGGCGGGCGGGTCGCCATGATCTTCCAGGATCCGGCCAGCGCGCTCAACCCGGTGCTGACCATCCGCAAGCAGCTTTGCGA
>NZ_JBFUES010000784.1:0-3633 GCF_056403875.1 Bradyrhizobium sp. P2_E8 | reverse complement strand
GTCTACGTCCGCTGCGCCCCGAGGGCGTAGTCTCTCGCCTCCGTCATGCCCCGCGAAGGCGGGGCATCCAGTACGCCGCGGCTTCTCGGCTCTAGCCTCGCTGTCTCTGGAATACTGGATCGTCCGCCCCAATGCGCAATTGCGCTCAAGGCGGACGATGACAGCGTGAGATAAATCCCCAAAAACAAAAACGCCGGCTCGCGCCGGCGTTTTGGTTGTCCGCGATCTCGCGTCTGTTCAGTCGAACAGCGCGTCGATGTCGTCCTGCGAGGCGTGGCCGACGTCGCCGGCGAGCTTCGGGCCGTTGAGGAGTTTTTCGTCGTCGCTGCGGGCGTCGACCGGCGCCGGCACATGGGCCTTGATCGCGTCGACGCCGCCCCAGATCTCCATCATCGCGTTGATGTGCTGCTCGATGAACTTCATCGTGGTCATGACCTTGCTGATGCGCTGGCCGGTCAGGTCCTGGAAGTTGCAGGCCTCGAAGATCGAGATGACGCGTTCCTGGATGTCGTCGGCGAGCCGCTTCTGCTGGTCGGCCGATTGCACCTTGGACATCGCGCTGGCCGCCTGGTCGATCGACTCGGCGGCTTCCAGGATCTGCTGGGTCGCCTGCTCGGTGCCGCCGACGACCGCGCCGAGTTCGCCATTGACCTTGGCCATCTCGCCGCCGTCGAAGCTCTTGCCATGCAGCGTCGCGATTTCGCGCTTGGTTCGGTCGATGGCGTCGTGGATGAGGTCGAGCTCGACCTTCAGCTTCTCGCACTGCTCGATCTGCGCCCGGTACGTGTCGAGCATGGTGCGCGTCTCGGCAAGCTCATGAGCCGTGGAAGCATCGATCGCCGCCATCGCCGCGCTGGCGGACAGCGGGGCAGCGGTGCCCTTCGCCATCTGTGCGCGGATCGCGCGCAGCTCCGCCATGATCTCGTTATGCATCGGCGCAGCCTCCTCAATCATTTCGGGGCTGGGCATCTCGCCGACAATAGCCTCTTCGACACGAAAACGTTTGCGGTGAATCGCCATCAGGAACTCCCCCCACCTCACTCACGCGTCTTTGTAGGCAGAAGCAATTTAACACGAGGTTCACGACCGGAACTGTTGCGCGGCCGCGCGCGACGGCCCGCAAACGAGCGATTAACCATGAGCATGAGGCGTTCATCGAAAATAAACGCTGATCGCCAAATTGGGCCGTCGCTCGCGACGTGGTGAATCAAAACGGCGTTTCCGTTTACCAAACAAAACGCCTTTTGCTTTTTATTGACCACGTCGCGGACGCCGATCAGCCATCAGCTCTGCACGACGCATGTGATCTAGACGAAACAGTACAGAGTACGTCGATGTTCAAGAAAATGTCTGTCGCGCTGCTCGGCGGCGCTTGCACCCTCGTTGCCGGCGCAACCAGCGCCAGCGCCTTCGACRATACCGTGCCGAACGATCCGCCCGCGGTGCTTTACCAGCCGCAAGTGGCGCCGGCGCCGGTGCGCGTCGCTTCCAACGCGAACATGGGCGGCGGCTTCATCGAGTTCCTGTTCGGCGACGGGCCCGGCCGTGGTCCGGCCTACGCTCCGCCGCCGGTGTATCAGCAGCAGCCGGGTTACAACGATCCGCGCCGCCTGCCGCCGATGGGCGAGCCGCAGATGCAGGGTGGATATCAGCAAGGCGCAGGTCTCCAGCAGGAGGCGGTCGATCCGCGGCAGCGTCAATTCGATCCGAGATTCGAGAAACAACTCGTTGACTATAGCGGCAAGGAAAGTGCCGGCACGATCGTGGTCGATACGCCGAACAAGTTCCTCTATCTCGTCGAGGGCAACGGCCGGGCGATGCGCTACGGCATTGGCGTCGGCCGTCCCGGCTTCACCTGGTCCGGCGTGAAGTCGATCACGGCCAAGCGCGAATGGCCGGACTGGACCCCGCCGGCGGAAATGATCGCGCGCCGCCCCGACTTGCCGAGGCACATGGAAGGCGGTCCGGAAAACCCGCTCGGCGCCCGTGCGATGTATCTCGGCTCCACCCTCTACCGCATCCACGGCTCCAACGAGCCCTGGACCATCGGCACCAACGTCTCCTCCGGCTGCATCCGCATGCGCAACGAGGACGTCATCGACCTCTACGGCCGCGTCAATGTCGGCACCAAGGTCGTGGTGATGTGAGGTCCGAGTTTCGAAATGAAAACGGCCGCCCCATGGGCGGCCGTTTTTGTTTGCGCGCTATCGAGCCGCCTTACGCATAATCGCTGCCGCCATCGTCACCGCCGCCGAAATCGCTGTCGTCGGCCATGTCGACGTTGTCGTCATTGTCGTTCTGATCGTTGTAATTCTGGTCGTCGTTCGAAGCCTGGTCGACAAAGCCTTGGCGGGAATCGCCGCCGCGGTCGCGGCTGGAGCCGATGTCGTTGAGGCCGGCATCGCGCGCGAGCGAGCCGCCGGACTGGTCGCTGCCGCCCCAAGGACTTCCACCAGCGCTGCGGTCGCCCAGGGCGTTGGTGTCGCCAAAAGCCTGCTGGTGCGATCCGCCCATCATGCCGCGGATGCTGGAGAGCAGCAGCGAGCCGCCGACGACGCCGGCCGCGGCCGCCGCGGCCGTACCGAGGAACGAGCCGCCGCCACCGCCGACCGGCGGGGCACCATAGCCCGGGGCCGGAGCCTGACCGTAAGCCTGTCCATAGGGCGGCGGGGCGCCGTAACCGGGTTGCGTCTGTTGCATCGCCTGGCCGCTGTTCCAGACCGGCCGCGAATCGCGCGGCGGCACGTTCGGAACCGAGCCGCGCGAGGGGCCCCCACCGAACAGCGTGTCGCGCATGGTATCCAGGAAGCCGCCGGATTGCGCCTGTTCGGGCGCATGGGCCGCTTCCAGCTCCTGGATGCGGTTATGGGCGCGCTTCAGCGCTTCGTCCTGCAACAGCGTGGTCTGCACCAGCGCGTAAATCGCGCCGGGCGCCTTGCGCAGGCCGTCGGAGATCGCGGCGATCGCGTCGGGATCGCGCGGTGCATTTTCCAGTTTCGAAAGCCGGTCAAAAAGCTCGTCGACGAGCTGGCGTTCCTGCGGCGTCATGATCAATCTCCCTCGCGCAAACCAAGCGCGCAGGAGATGTAGGGTTCCATTGTGGCCCCAACAGTGCCGGCCATATTAAATTTCGGTATGCGACAAGCTGCCTCGTCGGGCCGGCGCTTTCGCCGGCTTTCACCCCAGTGTGGTATTGGTCTGCGCCAGCAGCCGCACGAATTCGTCGCTCCCGAGATAGGCATATTCGCGTTCGCGCACGTCGGTCATCGGATCAAGCGCGGCAAGGACGTCGTCGACGAAGCCGGGATGGCACATCACGAGGCCGCCATCCGGCAGGCCGTCCAGGAATTGCCGCATCATTTCGCCGAAATCGGCGGCGCGGCTGAAGTCATAGGCGCCGGCGAAGCCGGGATTGAAGCCGAGGCCGGCACCGGCGGCGCGGCGGCGGAATTGTGCGCTGAGGATGTCGAGCACCATGGCTTTGGGTGAGGCCAGCCGCTGCTTCAGCGGCAGGTCGCGGCCGCCCTGACGCACCCAGGCGTTTGGCGCGGTTTCGATAACCGCGTCGACAAAGCCGTCGCGCACCTGCGGATAGAGCTGCACATGCTGATGTCCGTCGACGAAGTCTGGGGC
>NZ_JBFUES010000783.1:0-3634 GCF_056403875.1 Bradyrhizobium sp. P2_E8 | reverse complement strand
GAGCTGGCTACGGCTGCTTCCGCGCCTTCGCCACCTGCGCCGGCGTCACCAGCGGGCCCGAATTGCCCCAGGAGTTGCGGATGTAGTTGGCCACCGCCGCGATCTCCTCGTCGGACAATTGCCTGGCATAGGCCGGCATCTCGCCGGTGTTGGGCGCGCGCGGCGTCGTCACAGTGTGGGCGCCGTCGAGCGTGATGCGCAAGGTCGAGGACGGATTGACCGATTGCAGCAGCGCGTTGGCGGGCAGCGGCGGATAGATGCGCGGGCTACCTGTGCCGTCGGTTTCATGGCAGGYGATGCAGAATTTTGCGTAGACCGCCTGGCCGGCTTTCATCGTGGCCTCGTCGGGCGGCGTCACGATCGTCTCACGCCGCGCCGGCGGCAGGCCCTTCAGGTAGACCGCGATCGCACGCACATCGGCGTCGCTCATCTTCGAGGTCGAGTTGACGACCACCTCCGCCATCAACCCGTCGGCATGGCTTTTGGCATTGCGGCCGCTCTGCAGATATTCGACGATGTCCTCGACGCTCCACGACTTCAGCCCGGTGCGGGGCGCGCCATCGAGCCTTGGGGCGTACCAGCCGCCGACCTCGTTGCCGGACAGTGCCTGCGCCTGCTTGTCGGCGCCAAAATAGTTCTTCGGCGTATGGCAGGCGCCGCAATGGCCGAGCCCGGTGACCAGATAGCCGCCGCGATTCCAGGCCGCGCTCTGGCTCTGGTCCGGCTCGAACAGGCCGGGCTTGAAAAACATGGTGTTCCAGATCCGCATCAGGCCGCGATAACCGAACGGCCAGCGCAGCTCCGGCGGCTTGTTGCGGCTTACGACGGGCGCCAGCGTGCCGAGATAGGCGCGGATCGCCAGCGTGTCGTCCTTCGTCATCTTCGTGAAGTAGGGATAGGGGAAGGCCGGATAGTAGCTCGAGCCGTCAGGCGCGACGCCATAGCGGAGCGCGCGGGTGAAATCGGCATCCGCCCAGCCGCCGATCCCGGTGTCCCGGTCGGGCGTCAGGTTCGGCGCATAGATCGCGCCGAAGGGCGTATCGATGCGCTTTCCGCCCGCGAACGGCTTTGCCGGATCGGCGGTGTGGCAGCCCGCGCAGTCACCGGCCTCGACCAGCGTCTTGCCGTAGGCGATCAGCTCCGGCGACGGCTCGGCGGCACGGACCGTGCTCGCAACCGCACTGCACAACGCCAATCCCACAACAGCCAGACCAGCCAGAATCGTCCGCATCGAAAGCCTCTCCTGCGACCATTCGACGTCGCCCGCGTGAACGGGGCGTCAATTCATTTCGCGGCGGCGGGGGTATCGTGACACAAATTGAAAATGCCGGACGCCTTTGCAGCCACGAAATTGCGATTTTTACCCGGCGCTCCCTTTGGTCCAGATTTGTGGTGCGGAGCGTTAAATATCCGACATAGAGTGGCGGAGACGGTCGGCGCGCCCTAGCTAAAAACAACGGGCAGGCAACGGCTTAAGCGACGTTAAGTGACAAAGACCTGAACAGGGCGTGGAAAGAGGACAGCATGGGCATCAACCAGGGTCCGATCAGTCTCGATCAAAAATATACCCAGGACACCGGACACGTCTTCACCACGGGCATCCAGGCCCTGGTTCGCCTGCCCATGGCCCAGATCCGGCGCGACCGCGCCAATGGCCTCAACACCGCGGGCTTCATCTCCGGCTATCGCGGCTCGCCGCTCGGCGGCTACGACCAGCAGCTCTTTGCGGCGCGAAAGCATCTCGAGCAGTACAACATCAAGTTCCAGCCCGGCGTGAACGAGGACCTGGCCGCGACCGCCGTCTGGGGCTCGCAGCAGCTCAACCTCTCGCCCGGCGCCAAGTATGACGGTGTGGTTGGCATCTGGTACGGCAAAGGGCCCGGCGTCGATCGCTGCGGCGACGTGTTCCGCCATGGCAATGCCGCGGGCTCGGCCAAGAACGGCGGTGTGCTGTGTCTGGCCGGCGACGACCACGGCGCGAAATCCTCGACCGTCCCGCATCAATCCGACCACGCCTTCATGTCGGCGCTGATGCCGTATCTCTACCCGTCCAGCATCCACGAGATGATCGAGATGGGCCTGCTCGGCATCGCGATGTCGCGCTACTCGGGCTGCTGGGTCGGCATGAAGGTGATCACGGAGACGGTGGAGACCACCGCCGAGATCGACCTCACCGACGAGATGAAGCCCTTCATCATCCCGCCCGATTTCGAGCTGCCGCCCGGCGGCCTCAATCTGCGCTGGCCCGACGACCGCTTCGAGCAGGACCGCCGCCTCCAGGACTACAAGGGCTTTGCCGCGATCGCCTTTGCGCGCGCCAACAAGGTCAACCGCGTCACCATGGATTCGCCGAATGCGCGCTTCGGCATCATGGCGTCCGGCAAGAGCTATGAGGACGTGCGGCAAGCGCTGCGCGAGCTCGGGATCACCGAGGAAGTGGCCGCCAAGATCGGCCTTCGCCTCTACAAGATCGGCATGCCCTGGCCGCTGGAGCCGGAAGGCGTGCGCCAGTTCGCGGTCGGGCTCGAGGAAATCTTCATCATCGAAGAGCGGCGCGAGATCGTCGAGAACCAGGTCAAGCAGGAGCTGTTCAACTGGCGCGATGACGTCCGTCCGCGCATCGTCGGCAAGATGGACGAGCACGACAAGCGCTTCCTGACCTTCGCCGCCGAGCTCAGCGTCGCCTCGCTTGCGACCTCGATCACCGAGCGGCTGCTTCGACTTAATCTCAACCCCGAGATCGCGGAGATGCTCCGCGTCAAGGCCGACTGGTTCAACGGCCGCCAGGCGACCCAGATGCAGGCGGTCGCACCCGTCTCCCGAACCCCATATTTCTGCTCCGGCTGCCCCCACAACACATCGACAAAAGTCCCCGAAGGCAGCCGCGCCATGGCCGGCATCGGCTGTCACTTCATGGCGCTGTGGATGGACCGCTCGACCGAGACGTTCACGCATATGGGCGGCGAGGGCGTGCCCTGGGTCGGGATCGCGCCCTTCACCAACGAGAACCACATTTTCGCGAACCTTGGTGACGGCACCTATTTCCACTCCGGTCTGCTCGCCATTCGCCAGGCGGTCGCCTCCAAGACCAACATCACCTACAAGATCCTCTACAACGACGCCGTCGCCATGACCGGCGGCCAGCGCCATGACGRCGATCTCTCGCCGCAGCAGATCACCTTCCAGCTCCACGCCGAGGGCATCCGCGAGATCTATCTGGTCTCGGAAGCGCCCGACACTTATCCCGCTGACACCATCGCGCCCGGCGTGAAGAAGTATCRCCGCGACGAACTCGACAGCGTCATGAAGATGTGCCGCGAGTACAAGGGCACCTCGGCGATCGTCTTCGTGCAGACCTGCGCGGCCGAAAAGCGCCGCCGCCGCAAGCGCGGCCTGATGGAGGATCCGGCGCGCCGCGTCATGATCAACCCGGCCGTCTGCGAAGGCTGCGGCGACTGCTCGGTGCAGTCGAACTGCATCTCGGTCGAGCCGCTGGAGACCGAGTTCGGCCGCAAGCGCGCCATCAACCAGTCGTCCTGCAACAAGGACTATTCCTGCGTGAAGGGGTTCTGCCCGTCCTTCGTCACCGTCGACGGCGGCGCGCCGCGCCACCGTGCGCCCGCCGAGCTTGAAG
>NZ_JBFUES010000782.1:0-3636 GCF_056403875.1 Bradyrhizobium sp. P2_E8 | reverse complement strand
GCCCTATAGCGGGCCGGCCTCGTCCTATGGCGTGATCGGAAAGACCGAGGCCGCGTTCTTCAGGATGATCAACGACCAGGGCGGCATCAATGGCCGCAAGATCAACTTCATCAGCTATGACGATGCCTATTCGCCGCCAAAGGCGATCGAGCAGGCGCGCAAGCTGATCGAGAGCGACGAGGTCTTGCTGATCTTCCAGCCGCTCGGCACGCCCTCGAACTCGGCGATCATGAAATACATGAACGCCAAGAAGGTGCCGCAGCTCTTCGTCGCCTCCGGCGGCACCAAGTTCGGTGACCCCAGGAACTTTCCCTGGACCATGGGTTTCCAGCCCAACTACCAGAGCGAGGGGCGGATCTACGCAAAGTACATTCGCGACAACTTTCCGAACGGCAAGATCGCGGTGTTCTGGCAGAACGACGACGCCGGCAAGGACCAGTTCAAAGGTCTGAAGGACGGGCTCGGCGACAAGGCCGGCATGATCATCGCCGACAAGTCCTACGAGGTCAGCGATCCCTCGATCGACTCGCAGATCGTCGCACTGCACGATTCCGGCGCCGACATCTTCTTCTCGTGGGCCGCGCCGAAAGGGTCGGCGCAGGCAATCCGCAAAGTCGGCGAGCTCGGCTGGAAGCCGAAGTTCTTTCTCGCCAACACCGCAACCTCGGTTGCCTCGGTGCTCAAGCCCGCCGGGCTCGAATACGCCAAGGACATCATCTCGACCGTCTATCTGAAAGACCCGACCGATCCGACCTGGGACAAGGACCCGGCCGTGGTGGAATGGCGCGCGTTCATGGACAAGTATTATCCAGACGGCGACAAGGCCAACTCCAATAACGTCTATGGCTATGTGCAGGCGGAGGCGATGGCGCAGGTGCTCAAGCAGTGCGGCGACAATCTCACCCGCGAGAACGTCATGAAGCAGGCCGCGAACCTGAAGGACTTCCACACCGACCTGATGCTGCCAGGCATCATGGTCAACACCTCGTCCGACGATTACTTCCCGATCGAGCAGATGCAGTTGATGCGCTTCAACGGGCAGGCATGGGAGCTGTTCGGCGACGTCATCACCGGCGAAGTCGGCCACGAGCGCAGCCAGTAGTCAGGCGTAACGGGCTAGCCCGCGCTGAGGCGCACGCCCGCGCGCAGGAACTTCTGCGGATCGACCGCTTCGCCGTCGATGCGGGTTTCGTAGTGCAGATGCGGACCGGTGGAGCGGCCGGTCGAGCCGACGAGACCGACGACCTGGCCGATCTTCACGACCTCGCCGACCTTGACGTTGATCTCGGAGAGATGGCCGTAGCGAGTCGCAAGTCCGTTGCCGTGATCGACCTCGATCATGCGGCCATAGCCGCCGGACCAGCCGGCCGAGATCACCTTGCCGTTGGCGGTGACGCGGACCGGATCGCCCGTGGCGGCGCGGAAGTCGAGGCCGGTATGCATCGCCGGCCGGCCCAGGAACGGATCGCTGCGCACGCCGAAACCCGAGGTGAACTCGACCTCGCCGATGACGGGCTTGCGATAGGGCACCAGCGCCAGCGTGCGGTTGAGGCGATCCATCTCGGCGCGGCTGACGTTGATGCGATTGAGCTGCTTCTCGAACGGCCCGGCATTGGCCGTCAGCTTGACAGGCACGAACGGCCCGCCCATCGCGGTCCGCGGCACGGCGGCTTCGAGACTGGCGAGGTTCAGGCCGAGATCGCTGACGACGCCGCGCATCCGGCGCATACGCGAATCCATGCCTTCCTCGACGGCGCTGAGCGCCGCCATCTGGCGACGCTCGACCTGATCGAGAGAGGTCGTGAGGCGGACCAGGACATTGTCAAAACCCTGGTTCTTGGCGAATTGATTGGCCTGTGGGGCCATGACGGCCGGCGCGCGCGACTCGAGCCGCGCTTCGCGATCCGGCGGCGCCACGAAGATCACGGTGTCGCTGATCGGCGACGGCTTTGGCGTGCCCTGCGTTGTGCTCTGGCCGGCGTCGCCACGCTGCGGGGTCGAACGGGGAATCGAGCCTGTCACGTCAGGCATGGCCCCGAGCGCCGTGGCCCGGGACTCCAGCGCCGTCTGACGCTTCATGATCTGGTCGAGCTTCTGGTCGAACTGTTCCTGGTCGAGCAGCTGGCGGCTGGTGGTGCGATCGACCTTGGCGCGCAGCTCGGCGATGCGGTCCTCATAGGCGTACTGCATCTCGGCGTGGCGGGCGATCAGCCGGGTCAGGACGTCGTCGCGAAAGGCAAAGTACGTGGCGGTCGCGGCCGACCAGAGCCCGAGCAGCACGACGGTGCCAACCACGATCCAGAACACCACGGGCCCGAGGCGGACCTGCTTGCCGTGATGGACGATGGTGTAGGCATCGTCGGTCGCGGGCAGGGGGAGCGCGATTGCCGCTGCTGCGGCGGCTGGACGGCGATGCAGGGGCCGTCCGTGGTCGTGAGGATGATGTTGGGGGTACTGCGAGTATTGGGCAGAACTTTTCGACATCGGCACTCCCGCGCCGGTCGGATGAGTCCGTACGGCCTAATTGCCGCAGCAATCTGGGCCGGTCATGGTTAATTTTCCGGAAATGGGAACAGTCGTATTTAAAGGACTGGTTAAAGACTTCTTGTCGCTTCCAGCACCTGATCGGCATGGCCGTCGACCCGGACGTTACGCCAGATCCTGGCCACCTTGCCGTCGTTTCCGACCAGCACCGTGGTGCGAAGAATCCCGAGGAAGCTCTTGCCGTACATGGATTTTTCGCCCCAGGCGCCATACGCTTCCAGCATCTCGTGCTTCTCGTCCGAGATGAGCGGAACGCCGAGGCTGTGCTTGTCGCGGAACTTCTCCTGGGCCTTTAACGAATCCGCGGAAATACCGATCACCGCCGTACCGGCCGCGGTGAAGGCGTCGGCCAGGCGCGTGAAGTCGATGGCCTCCCTGGTGCAGCCGGGCGTGTCGGCACGGGGGTAGAAGAACAGGACGAGCTTGCGGCCGGCATAATCCGACAGCGTGACGGCGCCGCCGCCGTCGCGGGGCAGGCGGAAGGCGGGGGCCTTCTGCCCCTCGGTCAGGACCGGCTTCGCCGCGGACGCGGGGGCCGATCTGGAGGAATTTAACTGTTTCGATGCGGCGCCATGCGATGCTGCTTTTGCTATGTTCGCGGTTGATTTGCTTGCCGGTGTCCGCTGTGTTTTCGCGGACTTTGTTTGAGTCGTTGCCAGGGTTTTCGGGGCCTTCTTTTTAGCCGCTGCAATGCCGGAGGGCGTCTTGGACGATTTCTTTTGGGATTTCTTGGACATACGCCTTCCTTTCGACGCTTTCGGCGGGTCAACCAAAGCGGTATTGCAGCTCTCGTCCGGTGTGCCGGAATCGTGCCCTCGGCTGGGCAAGTCTGATGGCGCCGGAGTATGGTTACAAGGAATTCCACGCACCACCCCACTGCTCGTTGAACGCGCTCCCGGGGCGAAATGACGAACAGCAGGAACATTCGAGGTATGGCGGCAATGCCGGCGCAGGGGCGTTCGCTCCCCGTCGACGGCTGCGGTCCCGGCGGCGCTCAATCCCACGATGGGCGCCTGTATCGAGAGGCAATGGCAAGGAATAAGTCGCCCCAGGATTACAATCGGGATTTCGATCGGCGCGGCGGTCATTCGG
>NZ_JBFUES010000781.1:0-3658 GCF_056403875.1 Bradyrhizobium sp. P2_E8 | reverse complement strand
CCGATAGACCTCGTCCGACGCGCCGATGCCGCTGCCGGCGCCGGCCTCGACCGTCACCTGATGCCCGGCCGCTACATATTCGCGAACGGCGCCCGGGGTGAGCCCGACGCGATATTCCTGCACCTTGATCTCCTTGGGCACACCGACACGCATCCTGGGCTCCTTCCAACGTTTTGATTCACCTCGTCATGGTAGCGACGGGTCCAGTTTGGTTTCGTGCAAATATCAGCTAGTTTCGCCATCTCCGCGCCGGTTTCCGGCGCGCAAACGCTCTTTCACGCTGGAAACGAAACATTGGCCCTCGACCGGAAAGACCTCGCCATCCTCGCGGAACTCACAACCAATGCACGGGCCAGCCACACCGAGCTCGCCAACAAGGTCGGGCTATCCAGCACGGCACTGGCGCGGCGCCAGAAGGCGCTGGAGGACGACGGCTTTATCCAGGCCTATCAGGCCGCGCTCGACCTGGCGCAGTTCGGCCTCACCACGACGGTGCTGGTGCGCATTGCGCTGGAGAGCCAGAGCGACGAGGCGCTGAAGGCGTTCGAGGCGGAGGTGGTGAAATGCCCCTCCGTCGTGCGCTGCTTCCTGATGTCGGGCACCGACGACTACATCCTGATCGTGCTCGCCCGCGACATCCAGGATTTCGAGCGCATCCACCGCACCGAACTGTCCCGCCTGCCGCGCGTCGCGCGGGTGCAATCAAGCTTCGCGCTGCGCGAGGTCGTCAACCGCGCCGTGCCGACCGTGGTGTTCAGCGAGGCGAAGCGGTAGCGGTTCCCTCTCCTGCGAGCGCCGCGAAGGCCATCCCGCGCCGCAGTCGGGCTGCATCGGGCACCAAGCTGACTGGTGCCCGATCCGGTGTGCACGTTAAGTTTGGCTTTACCCTAAGTTGCACTTTACCCAATGAGCTTAGGGTAGCTCAGAGCTATTCGCTTATCCTCGCAACTTAAGATCGTTTTGCTGGAGGGGGTCCCACCGGCGCGCAGGGGCACGAATTGTGGCACTTCATTCCAAGACGCAGCTTTCTCCAATCGAAGCGCCGACCACGTTCTTAAGCCTGATCGATCGGAGGTTCCTCCTTGGCGCCTATGGCTCACAGGCACGTATCCACATGGCTGTGGCATGGCTAGCCCGGACGATCGTCACAGCCAGCTTGATTGYAGGCCTCGCCTGCCGGTATGCAGCCCTCGATCAGGTGACCGCCGATACGACCGAGTTCCTGCTGCCCTGGTATGAATTCGCGCACAGCCACGGTCTTGCCAGTCTCGGGCACACGTTCACGGATTACACCCCGTTTTACAGTTACCTTTTGGTTGCGGCGACCGCGTTCCATGGGCTGTTCGAACCATGGCACCTGATCAAAGGAATTTCTTTCATCTTCGAATTCGGCTGCGCGCTGATGGCAGCGCGCCTGGTCGCGTCCGACAAAGAACGTATCTACAGTCCATCCGTTGCATTTGCGGCCGTCTGGCTAGCACCGACCGTTCTGTTCAACGGTGCGGTCTGGGGTCAGTCCGACGCGATCTGGACGTTCTTCATCTTGCTATCGGTATATTTCATTTCCCGAGACAGACCTCGGGCCGGTCTCGTTTCATTCGCCGTCGGATTTTCTGTCAAGGCCCAGGCAATATTCCTTTCGCCCTTGATCTTCGCGCTCGTGCTGAGGCGAACGATCCATTGGTTTTGGCTTGCAACGATTCCGATTGTTTATCTCGCCGTCGCGGCTCCCGCCTGGCTGCTTGGCCAACCTCTCTCCGACATCCTGACGGTCTATTTCAATCAGGCTGAAACCTACGCCCGGCTGTCAATGAACGCAGCAAACATGTGGTTGCTCGTGCCCAACCGGTTCTATGGACCCGGTGTAGCCGCCGGAATGGCCATTTCAGCGGCGGCAGGGCTCGTATTCTCAATCGTTGCCGCGCGGGCGAAAGACCTGCACAAGCTCGAACATCTGGTCGCAGCCGCAGCCGTGTCTCTGCTCTTGATGCCATTCGTGCTGCCGAAAATGCACGACCGATATTTCTACGCGTTTGAGGTCATGGCGATCATACTGGCCTGCCTTAAGCCGCGCTTCTCCGTAGTCGCCATCGCCGCGCAGATCAATGGCGTGATTGCCTATCTGAGCTATTACGGCATTGCAGCGCCGTTGATGGTTCCGGCGGTCATTGGGAATGGCTGGATTCTGCTGCAGCTCGCTCTTTACACGCTCCGCAAAGCGAAAGACCCGGGGCAGCCCGATTCAGTTGCATTCTCTCCGACGACATTCGCCGTCGGCGCGATCGCTTTCTGGGCCATCTATTTACTTGCCGCTTGAAGAGACCGCGGGGAGAGGCGAAAGCGCGGACCGCAGCCACTGTCATCCAACTGTCMTCGAATGTGCCGAGAGCTGTGTCTCCAGTACATTCGGGACCGACAATGGACTATTTCAAGCGCTTCAACTTCCTGTTCGCCGCACCCGTGTTCGACGCCGACGACCTCGAAGGCGTCCGCTTCAACCAGATCATCGAGGAGATCCAGCGTTCCGGTTTCGAGGTGGTCCGGGCCCGCAAGCTGGAGGACGCGGAGATGGCGGTGCAGACCGACGCCGCGATCGGCTGCATGGTGGTGGACTGGGGCAAGAAGGGCCTGGAGGGCAAGACCTCGGCCCTGATCAGCCTGATGCGGCGCCGCGGCCTCGACTTCCCGATCATCCTCCTGATCCGGCGCAAGCGCTTCGAGGATTTGCCGGTCGAGGTGCTCGACTTCATCGACGGCTATGTCTTCCTGTCCGAGGAGACGCCGACCTTCATCGCCAAGAACCTGATCAGCCGGCTCAAGCAATATGCCGAGACGCTGAAGACACCGTTCTTCGGCGCGCTGGTCGACTATGCCGAGGAAGGCAACCAGCTCTGGACCTGTCCGGGCCACAATGGCGGCGTGTTCTACAATCGAAGCCCGATTGGCCGGGTCTTCGTCGAGCATCTCGGCGAATCCGTGTTCCGCGACGACCTCGACAATTCCGTGCTCGACCTCGGCGACCTCCTCACCCATGAAGGCCCGGCGCTGAAGGCGCAGAAGGAAGCCGCCCAGATCTTCGGCGCGGAGAAAACCTACTTCGTGCTCAACGGCACCTCGACCTCGAACAAGGTCGCGCTCGGCGCGCTCGTCACCGACGGCGACCTCGTGCTGTTCGACCGCAACAACCACAAGGCCGCCCACCACGGCGCGCTGATGATCAATGGCGGCATCCCGGTCTACGTCCCGACCATCCGCAACGCCTGGGGCCTGATCGGCCCGATGCGCTGGGACGTGCTCGACGAGAAGGCCCTGCGCGAGGCGATCCGCAACCATCCGCTGGTTGGGGATCGCGACGCCTGGCGCAAGGAACGGCCGTTCCGCGTCGCCGTGGTCGAACAGTGCACCTATGACGGCACGATCCACAGCGCCGAGATGATCCTGAAGCGCATCGGCCATCTCTGCGAGTACATCCTGTTCGACGAGGCCTGGGCCGGCTTCATGAAGTTCCACCCGCTCTATGCCGGCCGCTTTGCCATGGGCCTCGCCAACCTTCCCCCCGAGGCGCCGGGCATCATCGCGACGCAGTCGACCCACAAGCAACTCGCGAGTTTTTCGCAGGCCTCCCAGATCCACATCAAGGACCGTCACATCCGCGGCC
>NZ_JBFUES010000780.1:0-3663 GCF_056403875.1 Bradyrhizobium sp. P2_E8 | reverse complement strand
GCGTGGCTCTCCCTCAACGAGCCGCAGCGGCTGCGCTCGGCGATCCTCGGCGGCATCGGCATCGGCGGCCTGATCGAGGGAACCGGGCCCGGCGAGAACGTCGCCATGGCACTGGAAGCCCCCGCGCTCGACGACGTCTCCGATCCCGTCGGGCGCACCTTCCGCGCCTTCGCCGATCAGACCCGCTCCGACCGGCGGGCGCTCGCCGCCTRCCTGCGCGGCACGCGCGACCTCATGACCAGGGGCGAAGCTGCACGCATCGACGTGCCCGTGCTGATCGCGGTCGGGTCTACCGACGACGTCGCGGGCTCGGCCAGCGCGCTCGGTGCCATCATTCCGGGCTCGGAAGTGCTCGACATTCCGGGCCGCGATCACATGCGCGCGGTCGGCGACAAGGTCTACAAGACCGGCGTGCTCGATTTTCTCTCACGCCGCGGCTGAGCCTTCAGGTTCCTCGTCGCCGGACGCGCGCGCCAGCGCCACCAGCACCACGAAGGTCGCAACCCACGCCATGCGCGCGCCGTAGCGGTCGTGCGGACCGGAGATGACGGCGCAGATGAAGGCGTTGCCGAGCAGCGCGAGCGTCACGGTCGCCGCCAGCAACGTCAGATCGTCGAGCCGGCGGCGCGCCAGCGCATGCGCGAGCAGCCCGACCAGCGCCAGCATCGAGGCCAGCGCGACGGGAACATGCAGCCGGTTGATGTCGTCGAAATTGACGTCCCAGTGCTGTTGCCGCGCCGCGCGCATCGGCGCGATCTGTGCGGGGATGTAGCGCTCGATGATGCCGTAGGTGTGGGGGATCCAGCCATTGGTGCCTTCGCCGGTCGCCACGTGCAGCAATTGCCGGCCCACCGCCCGCAGTGCCGCGCCGGCCTGCCAGGCCGGATAGTCGGCGAGCGAGTGCACGACGATGTAGCCCATCTCGTCGTTCAAGCCCTCAAACCGGCCGAGCGTGTTGAACATGCTGTTGCCCCACAGGAACTCGTCGGCGGTCGCCGGCAATTCGTTGCGGTAGGGACAGAGCTTGAAGCTCTCGCGCGGGCAGTGGTCATTGAGATAGCGCGCGACGATGCCGTCCTGCATCATGCGGCCGAAGGCGACGCCGTAGCCGCCGGGCGTCCAGGCCCATTTGCCCGACAGCGCATGGTTCGCCGAGACCAGCATCAGGCCGCCCGCGACGATGGTCATGCTCGCCTGCGCCAGTCCTGCGAGCGGAAGCCTGCGGCCCACGAACGGCCGCGCCATCCAGCCCGCGACGCAGAGGCCGAGCAGCACGCCGAGCGTGGCGCTGTGGGTTGCGGCGGCAAAGGCGGTGAAGACGAACAGCGCGGTTTTTTCGAGCGGCGCCGTGCGCTGCGCTCCGACGACCAGGAGGAACAGCGACAGCACCGACAATCCCGCGAAGATGTCCGTGAGCAGCATGCTGGCGAGCCAGGGCAGCGCGGTCGACAGGATCAGGAGCAGGCTGATCGCGACGAAGCGGAACGTCTGCATCAGGCCGAGGACGCGCAAGCTGAGCTGCAACAGCCACAGCGTCGCCAGCGACTGGATCGCGAGGTTGATCCAGAAGCCGAAGCTTTCGCCGTAGTGGAGGTAGAGGCCGAACACGGTGGAGCGGCTGGGGACGAGATAGCCCTCGTACCAGCGCGCCAGATACCCGCCGGTATCCCACTGCAACAGCGGATAGCCGTTCCAGAACGCCGGCGCGATGATCAGGAGGGGCAGGGCCAGGGCGGCGAGCCGCAGCCAGAACGAGCCCGCGGCGCGCGCGCGCAAATGATCGGTGGTGGTGGTCAAATCCGCTCCGTCGTCGTCCGGACCATGCCCGCAATAAGGGTTGGGAGAGAATTCACCAATAGTTTGACGCTGCCCGGCTTGAATTTGGCGAAACCCTGACCACTTTTAACCGACCTTGCCGCCTGGGGGCGTCAGAAGATATCGTTGTGTTTCAACGCGTTGGCAGGCGTCCGCGGGCAAGGTGCTGTTCACTCTCAGGCAAGCCCGTCAGGACTTTGTCGCCTAGACTGTGCTATAGAGCCAACAAAACGAGCCCATTCGAAAGAGCAGATCCCATGGCAGTGCATCAGGTCAATCCGGGAGGAAAGCTCGCATCCCTCGATCCGATCTGGGACCGGATCCGGAGCGAAGCGGAGGACATCGTCCATCGCGAGCCGGAGCTTGCGACCTTCATCTATTCGACGGTGCTGCACCACAGCCGCCTCGAGGATTCGGTGATCCATCGTCTCRCCGACCGGCTCGATCATTCCGCGCTGTCGGGCGATCTCGTGCGCCAGACCTATGACGAGGCGCTGCGCGACGATCCCGATCTCGGCAACGCCTTCCGCGCCGATCTCGTCGCCGTCTACGATCGCGATCCCGCGACCTCGCGCTTCATCGATCCGTTGCTCTACTTCAAGGGCTTTCACGCGATCCAGACCCATCGCCTTGCGCACTGGCTCTGGCTGAAGGGCCGCAAGGACTTCGCGTATTATCTCCAGAGCCGCGCCTCTGCGGTATTCCAGACCGACATCAATCCCGCCGCGCGCATCGGCCGCGGCATCTTCCTCGACCATGCCACCGGTTTCGTCTGCGGCGAGACGGCTGTGATCGAGGACGACGTCTCGATCCTGCACGGCGTCACGCTCGGCGGCACCGGCAAGGAGAACGAGGACCGTCATCCGAAGATTCGCCATGGCGTGCTGATCGGTGCGGGCGCGAAGATCCTCGGCAACATCGAGATCGGCCATTGCGCGCGCATCGCCGCGGGCTCGGTCGTGGTCAAGCCGGTCCCGCACAACGTCACGGTCGCCGGCGTGCCCGCCAAGATCGTCGGTGAGGCCGGCTGTGCCGAGCCGTCGCGCACCATGGATCAGATGATCAACGCGACGGGGCTTTGAGCTCGAGAAGAAGGGCCGGATTCTCCGGCCCTTCTCGTCCCCAAATTCTTTGGCAATTCATGCTGGCGGTTCGTCGCGTCTCGTCCTAAAACCCCGCCAACTCAGATTTCGATTGGAGACTTGCCGTGGACGTCAAGGAAGTAAGGAAGCTCGACGCGTATCTGAAACGCGTATTCGGCAATCCCAAGATCCGCGTCGTGCCGCGGCCGAAGAAGGACGATTCCGCCGAGGTCTATATCGGCGAGGAGTTCATCGGCGTGCTGTTCGTCGACGACGAGGACGACGATCGCTCGTTCCAGTTCCAGATGGCGATCCTCGAGGACGATCTCGTCGATCAGGAATAGCTCGTCACCCGTCATTGCGAGCGAAGCGAAGCAATCCAGGAACCTTTCCGCGAAGGGATTCTGATTGCTTCGCTCGCAATGACCACGTTGGATCTGCTGTCCCGTATTGCCACCTTACTTTGCAGCGAGATCACGACACGCCCTGCGCTTTCGCCGTGAGCTATTCGTTCAGTTGCAGACTTCGACTGTAGCGCCGTAGCCCCGCGAGTTTCCTGCCGACCACCCAGATTCAAGTCGACAGCCCGGCCGAACCGGACGACAACCCGCACTGGTGCAATACACTTGCCCGGTCGCCTGCGGCTTCGAGGGCGCGTCCTCGACCCTCTTCCGCTCCGCGTCCCGCGTTTTGGTCTCGTCTCGGGTCGCAACGGGCTTCTTGTCCTGGACCTTCTCGCATTCATTGTCGTCATTGACGCGATAGC
>NZ_JBFUES010000779.1:0-3675 GCF_056403875.1 Bradyrhizobium sp. P2_E8 | reverse complement strand
TCACCGCCCAGCTCGCAAGCTTGGAGCGCACCGCGGGATCGTCGATGGCGAGCCCGTCCTCGAGCATCAGATTGGAGCAGAACTCGAACATTTCAGGGACGCCGGTCGCAAGCCGCGAACCGATCGACATCCGCTCGTTCATCAGTGTCGTCAGCGAGACGCTCCAGCCCTCGCCGACGGCGCCGAGGCGCTGGCTGTCCGGGATCACCACGTCGGTGAAATAGACCTCGTTGAACTCCTGCATACCGTTGGCCTGCTTGATCGGCCGCACCTCGACGCCCGGGCTCTTCATGTCCAGGAAGAACATGGTGAGGCCCTTGTGCTTGGGCACGTTCGGATCGGTGCGCGCGATCAGAAGGCCGAAGTCGGAATAATGCGCGCCCGAGGTCCAGATCTTCTGACCGTTGACGACCCAATTGTCGCCCTTCTTCTCCGCGCGCGTGCGCAAGCCCGCGACATCAGAGCCGGCCGAGGGTTCGGAGAACAGCTGGCACCAGATCTCCTCGCCCGAAGCGAGCTTCGGCAAGTACCGGCGCTTGGCGTCCTCGCTGCCGAAGGCCATCACGGTCGGGCCGCACATGCCTTCGCCGATCTGGAACGGCTGCGTCAGCTTGCCGTAGACGCCCTCCTCCTGCTGCCAGATCACGCGCTCGATCGGGGTGGCGCCGCGGCCGCCATATTCCTTCGGCCAGTGCAGGCAGGCCCAGCCGCCCTCCGCCTTCTTCTTCTGCCAGGCCTTGCCGACATCGACGATGTCGTGCTGGGCGAGCCGGATGYGGCCGAGCGAGGATTTGGACAGCTCCGCCAAAAACTCCTTCGGCGCGTTGGCCTCGACCCATTTGCGCGCGGTCTCGCGGAATGCGGCTTCCTGCGGGGTGTCGTCGAAGTTCATTTTCGAACTCTCCTCTCTCGTGCCCCGGACGCAGCGCAGCGCCTAAGCGGTGCGCTGCAGAGCCGGGGCCCATTGTGGCTTTCTGGGTCCCGGCTCTGCGAAGCAGCGCGGCGCGCTGCATCGCGTCCGGGACACGATCAGTTTCTTCCCTTCGTCGGGATCTTGTTGAACGGCACGTCCTTGTCGACGCGGATGTCGCCGGGCAAGCCCAGCACCCGCTCGGCGATGATGTTGCGCATGATCTCGTCGGTGCCGCCTTCGACACGGGTGCCCGGCGCGCGCAGCAGCATGGCCTGGAAACGGCCCGCGATTTCGGCATCCTCGGGGCCGCTGATGACACCGCTCGCGCCCTGCAAGTCCAGCGCGTAGGTCGCAACGTCCTGGATCATCGACCCCGCAACGAGCTTGCCGATCGAGTTCTCCGGCCCCGGCCGCTCGCCCTTCGACAGCGCCGAGATCGCGCGCATGCTGGTGTAGCGCAGGCCGCTCGCCTTCACCGCCCAGTTCGCGAGCTTCGAGCGCACCGCGCGATCCTCGATCGCCGGACCGTCCTCCAGCATCAGGCTGGAGCAATAGTCGAACAGTTCGGGGAAACCGGTCGAGACGCCCGCGCCGATCGACATGCGCTCGTTCATCAGCGTGGTCAGCGAGACGTTCCAGCCGTCACCGACCTCGCCGAGACGCTGATGGTCGGGGATACGCACGTTGGTGAAATAGACCTCGTTGAAATCGGAGGCACCGCTCGCCTGCTTGATCGGCCGCACCTCGACCCCCTCGCTCTTCATGTCCAGGAAGAACATGGTGAGGCCCTTATGCTTGGGCACGGTTGGATCGGTGCGGGTGAGCAGGATGCCGTAATCGGAATAATGCGCGCCCGATGTCCAGATCTTCTGGCCGTTGATGACCCATTCATCGCCGTCCTTCTCCGCCCGCGTGCGCAAGCCGGCAACGTCGGAGCCGCCGGCCGGCTCGGAGAACAGCTGGCACCACACCTTTTCGCCTGATGCGAGCGGCGGCAGATAGGCGCGCTTATGCTCCTCCCGTGCGAATGCCATCACGGTCGGCCCGCACATGCCGTGGCCGATGATGAACATATGAGAGAGCTTGCCGAACGGCCCCTCTTCCTGCTGCCAGATCACGCGCTCGATCGGCGACGATCCACGGCCGCCATACTCCTTCGGCCAGTGCAGGCAGGCCCAGCCGGCATCGGCTTTCTTCTTCTGCCAGGCCTTTGCCACTTCGAGGATGTCAGCGTTCTTGAGCTGGGTGCGGCCGAGCGAGGATTTGCGCAGCTCGTCCTCGTACTGCCTGGGCGCGTTCGCTGCGATCCAGGCGCGTGCGGTGGCGCGGAATTCGGCTTCTTGCGGGGTGTCGTCGAAGTTCATGGTCTTGTCTCTCGGTTCGTTCCCCGGACGCTGCGCAGCACGAAGTGATGCGCTGCAGATCCGGGGTCCATTGCGGCCCCTGGGTCCCGGCTCTGCGGCGCTTCGCGCCGCGTCCGGGACACGATCATCATCAAGCCGCGTTCTTCTTCCGCATACGGTCGATCAACTGGTCTTCCCAATAGGACAGGCTGCCGAGGGCCAGCGCCATCGCGTTCGCCCGGCGGTAGTACATGTGGCAGTCGAACTCCCAGGTGAAACCCATGCCACCGTGCACCTGGATGTTGTTCTTGGCGCAGTGCTGGAACGCCTGCGTCGCGCTGATGCGGGCGGCGGCGGCGGCTTCCGGCAATTCGGACGCGTTGGTCGAAAGCGCCCAGGCGCCGTAATAGCTGTTGGAGCGCGCCAGCGTCGCCGACACGTACATGTCCGCAAGCATGTGCTTCACCGCCTGGAACGAACCGATCTGGCGGCCGAAGGCAATGCGGTCGAGCGCGTAATCGCGGCCCATCTCCAGCGCGCGGTCGGAGCCGCCAACCTGCTCGAAGGCGCACAACACCGCGGCACGGTCGAGCACCTGGGTGAGGATGCTCCAGCCCTCGCCGGCCGCGCCCAGCGGCTCGGCCTTGCAGTCCTTGAAAGTGATCTCGGCCTGGCCACGCGTCGGATCAAGGTTGGTCAGGCTTTTCACCTCGACGCCGCCGCCCTTGAGATCGACCAGGAACAGCGAGATGTCGCTCTCACGCCCGCTCGAAGCTGTGCGCGCTGCAACGACGGCGAAGTCGGCGATCGCGCCATCGGCCACGGGCTTCTTGACGCCATTGAGCGCGCCATTCGCAGCAGTCAGCTTGATGGCCTTCGGCGACGGATTGCCCTTGCCCTCGAACAACGCCAGCGTCCCGATCGCCTCGCCCGAGGCAATCGCCGGCAGCCACTTTTTCTTCTGCGCGTCGCTGCCGGTGATCAGCAGCGCTTCCGCGGCAAGATAAACGGTCGAGGAGAACGGCACCGGCGCATTGGCCCGGCCCATCTCTTCCGCGATCACGCAAAGCTCGAGATGGCCGGCGCCCGCGCCGCCGAATTCTTCGGGGATTGCGACGCCGAGGAAGCCCATCTCGGCGAGGCCCTTCCAGAGTTCCTTGTCGTAGGGTGYCTTGCCGTCGAGCACGACGCGCACCGCCTTGGGCGAGCATTTTTCGGTGAGGAATTTGCGCGCCTGGTCGCGGAGCTGCTTCTGGTCGTCGGAGAAGTCGAAGTTCATGGCGGGCTACCCTTGTTTATTCGTCTTCATTTGTTGATGCCGTCATTCCGGGGCGCGCGGAGCGCGAGCCCGGAATCCATAACCACGAGCCGGGGTTATGGATTCCGGGCCTGCGCCTTCGGCGCATCCCGGAATGACGA
>NZ_JBFUES010000778.1:0-3679 GCF_056403875.1 Bradyrhizobium sp. P2_E8 | reverse complement strand
GCCGATGTTGATGATGCGCCCGTGTCCCTGGCGGCGCATGTGGGGCACGACGGCGCGCGTCATTCGCACCAGCCCGAAAAAATTGGTCTCGAAGATCGACCGGGCCTGATCGAGCGAGCTCTCCTCCGCGCCGGCAGGAGCAACTCCGACGCCCGCATTGTTCACGAGCAGATCGATGCGGCCAGAGCGCCGGATCAGCTCGTTGACGGCGGCGTCCACGGATTCATCGCTGGTCACGTCGAGGGACAGCATCTCGAACGATCGTTTGCCGGCCTCGGCCCCGCGACGGCTGGTGCCGTAAACCTTGTAGCCGGCTTTCGCGAGCCGCTCGGCGGTTGCCTCGCCGATGCCTGACGAGGCGCCGGTCACGAGGGCGATCTTCCCATGGGGCTCAGCCATCTCTTCTCCTGATGATGCCGGGCGGCGGAGGGCGATCACATCGCGCACGCGGGCCGGCATCGGTTCGAGGGTTCGGTCTTTTGATTACGATCGTAATCATTGCATAAAATGACGATCGTAATTATAACTGTCAAGGCTCCCCGGTTTTCCACGGGCCAAAGGTCTGCAACATGCGCATCTCGAAGGAAAAAGCGGCCGAGAACCGCGACCGCATTCTCAAGGCCGCATCCCGCCTGATGCGGGAACGCGGCATCTCAGGGGTCGGCGTGGATGCGCTGACTGAAGCCGCCGGGATGACCCACGGCAGCCTCTACAGCCAGTTCGGCTCAAAGGAGCGGCTGGTCGAGGAAGCGGTCGCCGACGCGATTGCGGCCAAAGGGCGGGAGCTGCGCGAAGACGCGACTGTCGATGACTATGTTTCCGAATATCTCTCGGCGGAGCACCGCGACGACCCGGGAAGCGGCTGCCCCTTTGCAGCCTTGTGTTGCGAGATGCGGCAGCAGAGCAAAGGCGCACGCGAGCGCTTTACGGCCGGGGTGAGGGGCATGGTCGGATGGCTGAGCAGCCGGATGGATAAAGAGACGAAGCTGAAGCGGCGCGATGACCAGGCGCTTGCGACCTTATCCTCCCTGGTCGGGGCGCTCGTGCTCGCCCGGGCCGTGAACGATCCCAAGCTGTCGGACGATATTCTTCGCGCGGCCAGGAACGGGTTGGGCGGCTGACGGGGCGTTCGCCTATGTCGCGGCGACGTCCTGCGGCGTCATCGTGAACGCCAGCCGGTAGCGGCCGGCCGTCGGATTGTCCTGCGCGCCCGCGGCATGCAGCGCTGACGGCGAGAGCTGTTCGGCCACTGCACGCTCGACCACATCGGCATCATAGCCTGACAGCAGCACGATCCAGTCGGCGGCGCCGTCCCTGCCGCGGATCCTCTGTTCGGTCGTGGGTGAGCTCGTCCTGGGCGTGTCGGTCAGGAGGAGGTGTGCGCCCGTCAGCCCTGCCTTCTGTGCCATTGCGCCGAGCGCCTCCGAGAGGTGTGCCTGCAGCTGCGCCTCCTGTCCGGCCCGCGGCGAAAGCCGGATGGTCGCGAGCGAGGTCGCGACGCCGCCGCCGAAGCTCGCGGCGACACGGCATTGGCTGCGCACCATGCCGAGATGATGCGGCATCATCCTGGTCGACCACGGCGTCGGTGCGTTGAGGCGGTCCAGATATCCGCGCGACGTCAGCACTTCGTACTGCTCCAGCTCGTAGAGCACGAAGAAGCCTTCGGCGTCCGTCGTGCTGGTCCAGCGCGATCCTCTCAGGAAGCCGGGAATGCTGATCCGTTCCGGAAAATGTTCGTGCGAATGCCAGTCGCCGAATTCAGCGCGCCGCTCGGGACGGATATTCCACCACATCGCGACGGCTGCCTTGCCGAGCAGAGACATGCTGACCTCCCTGTTTTGCAGCACTTTGCCTTGACGCCAGCGCCGGGAGCAAGTCGTTCACCCTTAGCGAGTTGAAGCCACAAATTTGCTGCCGTTCTCCGGTCAGCTTGCGGCCGGGATCAGGGGGACGTCCGTTGCGCGGCACGCTTTGGGCTTTCGCTGTCACGCTCTGTTGCCTCGGCTCGCCTGCGAAGGCTGCAGGCATTCAGCTTCTCCAATCCGACCCCGCACTGTCAGGCGCGATCTAGTATCCCTGCGCGGCGGAGCCGACACATGTCGCGCTTGGCAGTCTTTCGGCCGGTGTCGATTTCGACCTGAAGGGCACGAAGGATTGTCTCGTCGCCGGCGCAAAGCTGCCGCTGGTCGTCTTTTCGCACGGGAGAGGCGGCTGGTTCGGCCAGCACCATGACACGGCGGCGGCGCTGGCCGATGCCGGCTTCGTCGTCGCTTCCATCAATCATCCAGGCGATTCCGTCAGCGACTCCTCGCAGCGCGACACCCTGTCGGTCTGGGGATCGCGCCCGGCGGACATCGTTCGTTTGCTCGATTTCGTGTTGAACACCTGGAAGGACAGGGCGGTGATCGATCCCGCCAAGGTCGGCTTCTTCGGCTTCTCGCTCGGAGGAGCTACCGGCCTCGTGCTGATGGGGACCAGGCCGGATTTCGCGAGGGTGGCCAGTTTCTGCAAGGAGACGACCGGCGCTTGCGCACAGCTTCACAATGGCGAGACGCCGCCTGACCCGATACAGGATGCGCGCATCCGCACAGCCGTCATCGTTGATCCCGCGCCAGGCGTCCTGACGCGCGAGAACCTCGCCGCCGTCAAGGTGCCGTTCCAGTTCTGGCGATCGCAGTTCGGCGGGCCCGGCGTCGGCGATGGTTCAGGCACGGAGCGCGTTGCGGAGGGATTGCCGGGCAAGCCCGAGATTCATGTCGTGCCGGCCGGCCACTTCGCCTTCCTCGCGCCTTGCTCGGCCGAGCTTGCGGCGGCCGTGCCGCGCATCTGCACCGACGTGCCGGTGGGTTTCGACCGGGTTGCCTTCCATCGCGAATTCAATACGGCCGTTGTGCAGTTTTTTCGCGAGCAGCTTGGGAGCGGAGATCGCTGAGGGCGCAGCTAAAATCGAGGCTATCCGACGCGCGGTCGCCGTGGCGGATTGATCACGCCGCTCTGTCCCGCGAAATCGACTCGATATTGTTGTGTTACGTCGGAGCCCTCAGGCCCGGAGAGCTGAGCCATGCATCGATCTGGATGGCCGTCTCGTCCTGCCGCACCCTTCGCAGCAGCATCTCGCGGCGCCGGCCGGGTGGGAGTAAGCGGGCCTCGTCGCGCAGACGGCCGACCTCGTTGATGAGCCGCTGTTTGAGAGTTTGACTCTGTTTGAAGCGACGCCGTTCCATAGCAATGCTCCCCTTGTTCGGATGGGGCGGGAGCGCAACTGGCGTTCTCATCACCGGTAAAAGCCACGGGCCGGGCGGTGACGAGCAACCATACCCACAAATCCGTAGAGTGTATGTTCACTAAGATACGTTGTTCGCCGAAAGTGTCGCAATCCTCAAACACTCCGCCGAAGCCGGCGCCCAATTAAATCCGGTCCAAGCCTTGTAACCGACCGTGATGGGGTATACCTTGTCGCCATTCGTTCAGCCGCTGTGCCTTGTTGAATGCGCCCGCGGGCTCCTTTTTCCAGAGACATCGACGAATTGAATCGATTCTGCGTGAGCGTCACGCGGGCTACGCGCATGCGCGCTTTGGAGAAGAAGAATGCCGACAGGAACAGTGAAGTGGTTTAACGGCCAGAAGGGCTTTGGATTCATTCAGCCAGACGACGGTGGCAACGACGTGTTCGTTCACG
>NZ_JBFUES010000777.1:0-3680 GCF_056403875.1 Bradyrhizobium sp. P2_E8 | reverse complement strand
GCGGTGAGCTGGTCGATCTCGTGCAGCGAGCCCACAAGCGGCTTTTCGCAGACCACCTGCTTGCCGGCGGCGAGCGCCGCCATAACTTGCGGAAAGTGCAGCGTTGGCGGCGTGCAGATATCGACGATGTCGATGTCGCCCATGGCCAGCACCTCGTCGAATGAGGTGGTACGACGCGGCACCGAGAACTCATCGCCGACAGCGGTCAGGCGCTCCTGACTGAGGTCGCAGATCACCTGCAAATCGAACTGATCGCGCAAGCGCGCGTAGCCCTCGGCGATATGGTTGCGGCCGATGCCGCAGCCGATAACGGCGACCGTCTTCGGTTTCGACTTGGGTTTCGACTTGGGTTTCGACATGCCTTAAGCCCTTCCTTCCGCCATCGCCTGCGCGGTGAGCGCCAGCTCCATGGCCTTGAAGCAGCGTGCCTGCGGAATCGCGGTCTCGGTGCGATTGAGCACGTCGGAGATGAGCTGGCGGCCATAGGGCAATTCGACATTGGAACAGTCGATCCGGTGGACACCCTTGCGGTCGACCATGATGAGATGGTCGATGCCGGGCTGCCCGGCGACATCGATATATTTGCGCAGCTCCATGTACCCCTCGGTGCCGAGAATGGTGATCCGGCCGTCACCCCAATTGGGCAGACCGTCGGGGGTAAACCAGTCGACGCGGACGTAGCCGGTGACATCACCGGTCCGCAGCAGCATTTCGCCGAAATCCTGCAACTCCGGCCGGTCCGGATTGGCGCGGTTGGCGACCGTCGCGCTGACGACCTTGGCATCGAGCGCGTCGGCGAAGAACAGGAACTGTTCGCATTGATGCGAGGCGATGTCGGTCAACACGCCGCCGGTGCGCTCGCGCGAATAGAACCAGTCGGGCCGCGGCAGATTCTTCAGTTTGTGCGGGCCGAGCCCGACGGTGTTGATGACCTTGCCGATGGCGCCGGCCGCGATCAGTTCGCCCGCCTTCACTGTGGAGCGGGTCTCGAAATGCTCGGAGTAGCAGACCGAATAGATCCGCTTTGTCTCGGCCTGGACCCGGCGCACCTCGGCCAATTGCTCCAGCGACGTCATGCCCGGCTTGTCACTCATATAGTCCTTGCCGTGGCGCATCACCTCGATGCCGAGCGGAGCGCGGTCGGCGGGGATGCCGGACGAGAGGATCAGTGCGATGGTCTTGTCGTCGAGCAATCTCGCCCGCTCGGCTACGCGCGGGACTAGCGGATATTTCGTCGCGAAAGCCCTGGCCAGGTCGTCCTCGACGGCATGAAAGCCGACCAGCTCGGCGCCGGCGCGCAGCAGGCAATCGACCTGGCCATAGATGTGAGCATGATTGATGCCGATCGCGGCGAAGCGCAGTTTGCTCATGACTTTTCTTCCCTGGTTAGCAGTCGATGCGGGGATGCGTCCGATATCGTCACCCCTTCATCCCCGTGGTGGCGATGCCGTCGATCAAGAGACGCTGGAACAGCAGGAAGAGGACGAACAGCGGCAGCAGCGTCAGCGTCGACATGGCGAACAGGCCGCTCCAGTCGGATTTGCCGGTGGAATCGACGAAGCTGCGCAAGCCGAGCTGCACGGTGTAGGAATTCATGTCGTTGAGATAGATCAGCGGCCCGAAGAAGTCGTCCCAGGTCCAGATGAAGGTGAAGACCGCGGCAGTGGCAAGCGCCGGCACCGACAGCGGCAGGATCACGATCCAGTAGATGCGCCACGGCCCGCAGCCGTCGATCATCGCGGCCTCATCGAGTTCGCGCGGGATGGAGCGGAAGAACTGCACCAGCAGGAAGATGAAGAAGGCGTCCGCCGCCAGGAATTTCGGCACGATCAGCGGCAGGAAGGTGTCGACCCAGTCGAGGTTGAGGAACAGGATGTATTGCGGGATCAACGTCACATGGTACGGCAGCATCAGGGTGCCGAGCATCAGCGCGAACCAGAACTTCTGGCCGCGGAATTTCAGTCGGGCGAACGCGTAGGCCGCGAGCGAGCACGACATCACGTTGCCGACCACGCTGCACAGCGAAACCACGAGCGAATTCAGGAAGAACCTTCCGAAGGTCACCTGCAGCCCGGACCAGCCGCGCCAGTAGGCGTCGAGGCTGAAGTGGCGCGGCCACAGCGAGGCGTCGCCAAAGATGTCGCTGTCCGGTTTGAACGAGCTCGCCAGCATCCACAACAGCGGATACAGCATGGCAATCGAGGCGAGGCACAGCACGACATGATAGATCAGCGCGCGGCCGCGTCCGTTGCGAGGGTGCGGAATCTCATCCGATGTCGCGAGATCAACCATCGTAGTGCACCCAGTAGCGCGATGACAGGAAGGACAACGCGGTGAAGGCCGCGATGATCACCACCAGCACCCAGGCCAGCGCGGAGGCATAACCCATGCGGAAATAGGCAAAGGCTTCCTGGTAGAGATAGAGCGTATAGAACAGCGTCGCATCGATCGGGCCGCCGGTGCCCCCGCTGATGATGAAGGCCGGCGTGAATGCCTTGAAGGCGTCGATGGTCTGCACCACGACGTTGAAGAAGACCACCGGCGTCAGCAGCGGCAGGGTGATCCGCCAGAATTGCTGGCTGCGGCTGGCGCCATCGATCTCAGCGGCCTCATAGACGTCCTTCGGAATTTGGCGCAGGCCGGCGAGGAAGATGATCATCGGCGAGCCGAACTGCCACACGCTCAGCGCCACCAGGGTGTAGAGGGCGGTGTCGGGATTGGAGATCCAGCTCGGTCCATGAATGCCCACGAGCTTCAGCGCCTGGTTGAGCAGGCCGTCGCCGGCGAACAACTGGCGCCACAGCACTGAGATGGCAACGCTGGCGCCGATCAGCGACGGCAGATAGAAGATTGCGCGGTACRGCGGCAGGCCGCGGAGGCCCCGGTTCAGGATCGTTGCCACCAGGAGCGCGAAGGTGAGCTTGAACGGCACGGCCAGCGCCACATAGATGAAGGTGACGTGCATCGCCGCGCTGAACTTGGGATCGCTGGTCGCGATGCGCACGTAGTTGGCGGCGCCGACCCAGCGAGGATTGCTGAGCAGGTCGTAATCCGTGAACGACAGATACAGCGAGACCAGCGCCGGCCCCAGCGTGAGCCCGAAAAAGCCGATCAGCCAGGGCGCGAGAAACAGATAGCCCGCGGCGCTGTCGCGCCAGGAGGATTCGGGCGCGCGTGCGGCCGCGACGGGTGTGGCAGCGTCGATCAGCGTATCCGCCACCGCTTCTATCCGCGGGCCAGCACGGCGGCCGCCTCGGCGACAAACTGCTTGGCACCGTCGGCGGGGGTCAGGCGGCCGAAACCGACCTGCTCATTGACGCGCCGCAGCACGCTCTGGATTTCGCCGGCGCCTCGCGGCGGCGGAGGCGGCAACGGCCCAACCTTGTCGCTGACCAGGCTGATGTAGTCGACCATGGCGCGACCGAGGTCGTCGAGCGTCGGCGTCACGACGTTGCGCACCGCTGATGACGGCGGCACGCCGCGTTCGACGCCGAGCACCTTGCCGGCTTCGAGGTCGGCGACGAAGTAACTCACGAGCTTGACCGCCGCCTCGGCCTGTTTCGACTGCGCCGCGACGCTCCACATCATGGCCGGCTTCAGATACTGGCCGGGCTTCGCGCCTTTTCCTCCATCGGGATAGGTGGACAGGCCGAGCTTGCTCTTGCTGATGGCCTGGAAGC
>NZ_JBFUES010000776.1:0-3687 GCF_056403875.1 Bradyrhizobium sp. P2_E8 | reverse complement strand
CAATGACGGCGCTGGCGCGCCGTCCTAAAGCAACGGAACTTGATGACATGAAACCCGCCCTTCTCTCCGCCTGGCAGACCTGGGCGCTGCTGTCCGCTTGCTTCGCCGCGCTGACCGCGATCTTCGCCAAGGTCGGCGTCGAGAACATCAATCCGGATCTGGCGACCTTCATCCGCACCATCGTGGTGCTGCTCGCCTTTTCGGTGCTGCTGTTCTTCACCGGGCAATTCGCCGTGCCCTCGGCGATCTCGTCCAGGACCTGGCTGTTCCTGGTRCTGTCGGGGCTCGCGACCGGCGCATCCTGGCTGTGCTATTTTCGCGCGCTGAAGCTTGGCCCCGCCACGCTGGTGGCGCCGATCGACAAGCTCAGCGTCGTTCTGGTTGCTGTCTTCGCGTTCGCCTTTCTCGGCGAGCGTCCGACAACGCAGGGCTGGGCGGGGATTGCCATGATCGGCGCCGGCGCGGTGCTGCTCGCGGTGAAGTTCTGAAGCGGAACAAAGGTGCCGTGACCACCGTTCCTGCCGGGGCGCTTCTCGCCTCGATCGAGAGACCGATGTCGAGCCAAGACCCCGATCAGGCAAGGCGGGCCGGCCGTGCGCTGGATGCGGCCAACTTCTTCCTCGCCGACGTCCGCGACGGGCTTGGACCCTATCTTGCCGTCTATCTCCTCACCGAGCAGCACTGGGACGAGGCGCGCATCGGCCTCGTGATGTCGATTGCAACATTCGCGGGTATCGTGGCGCAGACACCGGCCGGCGCGCTGGTCGATGCGACCCGGGCGAAGCGGCTGGTGATGGTTGTCGCCGCGATCATGGTGACGCTTGCATCGCTGTCGCTGCCGTTGTTCCCCGGCTTCGTGCCGGTCGCAATCTCGCAAGGCATCGCGCAGGCCGCAGCCGTGGTCTTTCCACCGGCGATCGCCGCCGTCTCGCTCGGCATCTTCGGCCATGCCGCTTTCACCCGGCGGATCGGCCGCAACGAAACTTTCAACCATGCCGGCAACGCGGTCGCGGCGGGTCTTGCCGGCCTCTCCGCCTTTTGGTTTGGCCCGACCGTGGTGTTCTACCTTCTCAGCGCCATGGCGATCGCAAGCCTTGTCAGCATTCTTGCAATCCCCGAACCGGCCATCGACCACGACCTCGCCCGCGGCCTGGACGACGGCGATACACGGAGCGAACAGCCGTCCGGGCTCGCGGTGCTCCTCACCTGTCGCCCCCTGCTCGTCTTCGCGATCTGCGTCCTGCTCTTCCATCTCTCCAACGCGGCGATGYTGCCGTTGGTCGGCCAGAAGCTCGCGCTCCAGGACAAGAACATGGGCACCAGCCTGATGTCGGCCTGCATCGTCGCGGCCCAAGTGGTGATGGTGCCGTTCGCGATGCTGGTCGGCGCGAGAGCCGACCGCTGGGGCCACAAGCGCTTCTTCCTCGCTGCGCTGCTGATACTGCCCATTCGGGGAGCGCTCTACACGCTCTCCGACAATCCGTTCTGGCTGGTCGGCGTGCAGCTTCTCGATGGCGTCGGCGCCGGTATCTTCGGGGCGATCTTTCCGGTGATCGTCGCCGACCTCATGCGCAACACTGGCCGCTTCAACGTCGCGCAGGGCGCCGTCATCACCGCCCAGAGCATCGGCGCGGCGCTGTCGACGACGCTTGCGGGCGTCGTCGTAGTCGGCGCGGGTTACAGCGCGGCGTTCATCACGCTCGGCGCGGTCGCTGCGATCGGCGCGATCGTCTGCCTTGTCGCCTTGCCCGAGACGCGGCGTGGAACCCTGCGGCCGAAGGGGAAGACAGCGCCACCGACATCGGCTATCGCTGCCAAATGAACCCATTCCACCTCAAGGATTGAACGTGCCGACCGCGCCGCATGAGGCCATCTGGGCCTGGAGCATCATCGTCGCCGCGACCGCAGGCGTCATCATCCGGCCCTTTCGCCTGCCCGAGGCGGTCTGGGCCGTGATCGGCGCTGGCGCGCTCGTGCTGCCCGGCTTGCTGCCGTGGCAGGATGCGCTCGTTGGCATCGAGAAAGGCGTTGACGTCTATCTCTTCCTGATCGGCATGATGCTGATCGCAGAACTGGCGCGGCTCGAGGGCCTGTTCGACTATCTCGCCGCGCTCGCGGTGGAATATGCAGACGGATCGCCGCAGCGGCTGTTCTTGCTGATCTATCTCGTCGGCACCCTCGTCACCGTGCTGCTCTCGAACGATGCCACCGCGATCGTGCTGACACCCGCCGTCTATGCCGCGACGCGCGCGGCCGGCGCCAAGCCGCTGCCTTACCTGTTCGTCTGCGCCTTCATCGCGAATGCCGCAAGCTTCGTGCTGCCGATCTCCAATCCGGCCAACCTCGTCGTGTTCGGCGCGCGCATGCCGCATTTGACAGAATGGCTGCGCCTGTTCGCCCTGCCCTCGGCGGCATCGATCCTGCTCACCTATGTCGTGCTGCGCCTGACCCAGCACCGCGCGCTGAAGGAAGAGACCATCGCGCGCAGCGTGCCGCATCCGAAGCTCAGCCGCGGCGGCAAGCTCACAGCCGTGGGCATCGTCGCGATCGGCGTCGTGCTGGTGACGGCCTCGGCGCTGGACAAGCAACTCGGCCTGCCGACCTTCATCTGCGGCGTGGCGACGGCCGCGATCGTGCTGCTGCTGAGCCGGCAATCGCCGCTGCCCGTGCTGAGGGGCGTGTCATGGAGCGTGCTGCCGCTGGTCGCCGGGCTCTTCGTGATGGTGGAAGCACTGGTGAAAACCGGCGTGATCGGGCAGCTCAGCGCACTGCTGCATCAAGCCGTCGCGCAATCGGTGCCCAAGGCGGCCTGGAGCGTCGGCATCGCGACCGCAATCGCCACCAACATTGCCAACAACCTTCCGGTCGGCCTCGTCGCGGGCTCGGTCGCCGCCAGCGATCATCTGCCCGCGCCTGTCGTCAGCGCCATCCTGATCGGCGTCGACCTCGGCCCCAATCTGTCGGTAACGGGGTCGCTTGCCACCATCCTCTGGCTGGTCGCGCTGCGTCGGGAGAAGATCGAGGTCGGCGCCTGGCCGTTCCTCAAGCTCGGCATGCTGGTGACGCCGCCCGCCCTGATCGCGGCCTTGGCAGCCGCGATCAGGTAGCTTCCATACTAGTCGTTCTCGTAGCCGTAGACTTCCGGYAGGATGAAGATCGCAGCGAGCAATCCGATCATCGGGAAGATCGCGACCATCAGCGTGGCATTCGCCTGCCCGATCGCAGCGAACACCGTCGGGAACAGGAAGATCGCCAGGAACGACGGCAGCTTCACGAACATGTAGGCGAAGCCGCTGGCGGTGCCGCGGTACTTCGGCTTGGCGACCATGGTCGGGATCGTCATGCAGTTCGACGCGTCCCAATAATGGCCCCACAACATGGCGGCCGCTGCGAACGGCAGCAGGATCTTGTTGTCGGTGTAGAGCGCGAAAGCCGCGACCAGGAGCGATGCCAGCACGATGCTGAAACCGGCGATCGCGATGCCGCGGTGGCCGATCTTCGGCGTCAGGAGCGGACCGACCCAGCCGGACAGAGCGGCGAAGCAGAACAGCGCCATCGTCACCAGGTTGATGCCGAGCACGCTCGACACGCCGACCATGACAAAGAGCACCGGCAGGTAGAACGCAAAGGTCGAGAACTCGCTGCCTTGCGCAAAGCAGGCGATCCAGCCGTAGACAGTCGCTCGCC
>NZ_JBFUES010000775.1:0-3698 GCF_056403875.1 Bradyrhizobium sp. P2_E8 | reverse complement strand
ATACTGCTCGGAGGTCGGAACCGCACTGCGCTGCTCGCCGATGATGTCGGCGTTGCGCGCCATCACCTTGCGGAAGTTGCGGGACGGGCGGAACTCGTTGGCGACGACCCGAACCGACACGCAGGCGCGGCACTGGTCGCAGGCGGGCCGATAGGCGATCGACTGGCTGCGGCGGAAGCCGCCATGGGTCAGGAGGTCGTTGAGATCGCCCGCGCGGTCACCCACGAGGTGCGTAAACACCTTGCGCTCATGACGGCCCGGCAGATACGGGCACGGAGAAGGCGCCGTGAGGTAAAATTGGGGTGTGTCGCGCGAGTGTTGGGTCAAGGGACGTCGTGGGCCTCCGAAGTGGGTATCAGCATCGCGCTACGGAAGCCCTCGGTCAATTGGTCTGCTCGGCAGGTCTGATCAGTCAGCTTAGCCGGTCCTGGTTGATAGGTTCTTGATCAGTAGGTTCTGGCACCCTGGGGCGCGGGTGCGCGGACCGAGTTGTTGATCACGACCGTTCCCAGCACGAAGTCATGCAACAGGCGCCGGCGGCCGTTGAACAGGCCGACCAGCACCACGAAGGGCGACAGGAACGAAACCGTCACCCAGAACAGCACGGCATGGGTGGCGCCGAGCACGAAATAACCGGGCGCGCCGTACCAGGTGCGCAGCTCCAGGTCCATCACCCGCATGCCGATCGTCGCCGATGACGGACCGCCGATGCAGGCGCCGTAATAGACGATGGCCCAGATCACCGAGGCCGGCCAGGCCAGCCAGAACAGCGCCCAGCCGAGGCCCAGCGTGACCACGCCGAACAAGGCGATGAAGAGGTAGCCGAGAATGACCGGCACCGAGATCACGACCATGTCGATCAGGAAGGCGAACACCCGCCGCGTTGCGACGCCGCGGAACAATTCCGGCTGCCGATACGGATCGAAGGCATGCGGTTGCACCCCGCCGTCATTGCGCCAGGCGCCCGCCTGGGGTCCTGAATTGCCCGAGTCCGAATACGACATGGTCTATCCTCCCGAAGGGAAACTCCCGTGGCAGGACATGGGAACAGGCCGTCCGCGTGCCAAGGGCGTCGCGATTAGCAAGCCGAAATATTCCGGCGATTCGGGGGCGAGGGGGCCGGGACGACAATGACCTTACCCCTGCGTCCGCAGCTTCTCCGCCGCCTTCGGCGCAAAGTAGCTCAGCACACCATCGGCGCCGGCGCGCTTGAAGGCGAGCAGGCTCTCCATCATCGCGCGGTCGCCGTCGAGCCAGCCGTTGCCCGCGGCCGCTGCGATCATCGCGTACTCGCCGGACACCTGGTAGGCGAAGGTCGGCATCGCAAAGGTGTCCTTCACGCGACGGACCACGTCGAGATAGGGCATGCCGGGCTTCACCATCACCATGTCGGCGCCCTCGGAGATGTCGAGCTCGACCTCGCGCAGCGCCTCGTCGGTGTTGGCGCTGTCCATCTGGTAGGTGCGCTTGTCGCCGGTCAGCGTCTTGGCCGAGCCGATGGCGTCGCGGAACGGGCCGTAGAAGGCGGAGGCGTATTTGGCCGCATAGGCCATGATCTGCAYGTCGATGAGACCTGCGTGATCCAGTCCCTCGCGGATCGCCGCAACGCGGCCGTCCATCATGTCGGAGGGCGCGATGATGTCGCAGCCGGCTTCGGCCTGCACCAGGGCCTGGCGCACCAGTACGGCGACCGTCTCGTCGTTGAGGATCTCGCCGTCCGCGATCAGTCCGTCATGGCCGTGGCTGGTGAAGGGATCGAGCGCGACGTCGCAGAGGATTCCGAGATCGGGAAACTCCTTCTTGATCGCACGCACAGCCTGGCAGACCAGGTTGTTCGGGTTGCAGGCCTCCGAGCCTTCCTCGTCGCGCAGGGACGGGTCGGTGTAGGGAAACAGCGCGATGCAGGGGATCGTGAGCTTCATGGCGCGCTCGGCCTCGCGCACGGCCTGGTCCACGCTGAGGCGGTCCACCCCCGGCATCGAGGCGATCTGCTCGCGCTTGTTGTTGCCGTCGATCAGGAACAGCGGCCAGATCAGATCGTCGGTGGTGAGCACGTTCTCGCGCACCATCCGCCGGGCCCACTCGGCCTTGCGGTTGCGGCGCGGGCGGACGATCAGATCGAGGGCAGGGGAGGCCAAACCGCCATCCCGGCGCGAAACCTCGCGCAATTCGATCGGACGCCCGTATTTGATCGCCATCACTCTTCCTCCGGCTGGAATTATTCTTATACCAGCTCGCATGGTTCCCGTCACCGCGGCTTGACCTGCCGCAAGCGATGGCAGCCGATTGATTTTGCGGGGCGAAACAGCCAGAAGGGAGCCATGTCCGAGATCTCCACCCGCGATGCGGCCCGCGACAGCGCCAATGCCAGGGACGCCGCCAGAGACAATGCCAGAGACAATGCCATGTCGGTGGCGGCGATCTCGTCGGAGCGCGCGGAGTCCGACGACAATGTCTGGACGCGCCGGCTCGTGCTGTTCCTGCGGGTGATGGCGCTGCTCTCGATCCTCAAGGGCCTCTATCACTGGGCGCAGGTGACCGGCTTCGTCGGCGGCGAGGACGAGGCGTTCGAGAACCAGTCGATGGCCTGGCAGGCCGCGACCGTCTACTTCGCCGTGATCGAACTCGTCGCCGCCGTCGGGCTGTGGCTCGCAACGCCCTGGGGCGCGGTGGTGTGGCTGACGACCGTGGTGTCGATGGCGGTGATCGAGCTGATGTTCCCGGGAATCTATGGCGGCAGCCTGGTCGTGGTCGGCGTCGAGGTCTTCATRCTCGCCGCTTATCTGGCGCTCGCCTGGATGGCCGCGCGCGAACGGCCGCCGTAGGCCGCGACGTCGACACTGCAAACTGCGCTCGTGCCCCGGACGCAATGCGGCGCGCCGCGCTTGCGGCGTGATGCGTTGCAGAGCCGGGGCCCACTGCTCCGCGATCTAAGCTCTGGCTGTCTGGGTCCCGGCTCTGCGCTTCGCTTGTCCGGGACATGAGAATGTCGCGCTTGGTTGACCGTTGGTTGCGTAAAATTCGAGGTAACTTTTCGTTGACTCCGTGCATTCCGCCACAGCTCTTACGCGCGCGTTTCGAAACGGGGCGGGGCTGTTCTGGAATGCGACAACCGGGGCGGACGGAGGGTGAACAGGACCTTGCGAAGGTCAACAGAGGGTTGCGAAAAGCCCTTGTGGCACAGGCTTAATCCGCAATTCACTCTCTTAAATTCATGATCTCTTTATTCTCTTATTTAAGCCGATCTTCAAACGAGCCCCTTAAGTTGCACCTATCAGGCGGGACACAAGTTTCGTCGAATAAGTGTCGATAAAAACGACAACAGGGGAAGTGTCATGATGAAAGCCGTCGCAACTGCGGCAGATACCGCAGAGCGCGTCTCCGGCCAGCAGGGTTCGGTGCAGTCGCTCTATCTGGAAGCTTTGACTCTGGTGGAGCGGCYGCATCGCCGGCTCCTCGACGTCATCAAGGACGAGTTCGATCGCCGCGGTCGCGCCGACATCAACTCGGTGCAGGCGCTGCTGCTCTACAACATCGGCGACAAGGAGCTGACCGCGGGCGAGCTGCGCACGCGCGGCTACTATCTCGGCTCCAACGTCTCCTACAACCTGAAGAAGCTCGTCGAGCTCGGCTTCCTCGATCATCAGCGCTCGCGCGTCGATCGCCGCTCGGTGCGCATCCGCCTGACGCCGCAGGGC
>NZ_JBFUES010000774.1:0-3699 GCF_056403875.1 Bradyrhizobium sp. P2_E8 | reverse complement strand
GGCCGGCACATCACTGCTGCCTTCATCTGGGTCATGACATGAAATCCTGCGAGTTTTGGCCAACTGGCTTGCAGGAGAAGGCGCAAAGATTCAAGCGCAGGTTCGGCGCACGCTTGCCGAAAACGAGGCGGGTCGTAGCTCCGCGTTTTCGACAACGACGTGGTGATCGGCTCTTGGTCTTGCGCGGCTACGTCATGCATGGGTGCATGACGTAAGCGTCGCTGCTAGAATTGGAAGCGCGTCTCCTTGCGGCGTAGACTGACGCCGTCTCCCTCGTCCTGCGTGATTTGCCTGCAGTCGTCGCAGGGCATGGTCGATACGCGGGGCCGCGTGACGAAGGGGGCCCCCCTACGCGCGGCCTGCCGGCAAACTCCGTCTGACCCGCGGCGAGAGCGAAACGGCGCCGCTGACCGCGCCGGCACGGGCTGCTTCCGTCGCGAGATACTGATTGCCCCATGTCCAGAGCATGCGAACGACCGGTTCGAGCGAGCGCCCAAGCGCCGTCAGGGAATACTCGACCCGCGGCGGGACCTCCGCGTAAATCTCGCGATGAATGAGGCCGTCCGCCTCGAGCTCGCGGAGTTGGCGCGTCAGCATGCGCTGCGTGATCCGGGACAGGCGCCGCTTGAGCTCGTTGAAGCGAATCGTATCGTCGAGCAGGTGATAGAGAATCACGCCCTTCCACTTGCCGTCGATCAGATCGAGGGTGGCCTCCACGGGGCATCCCACGGCACAATCATAGGTCTTGCTGCCGAGCTTCTGCATGGTTCACTCCGTGATACTAGAGGACTGGCCTGTGCGTAATTGCCAGTCCCCAAATTAGCGCGCATCGTGGTTCTCGCAAAGATCGATATCGGCGAGGCGGTGATGAACGAGCCACGGCCTCGGTTCGCATAAGGTCTCTGCATTCAAATCCTGCGGCGGCAGCCGGCGCAGACCGGGCGAACGCACGCCGGAATAACCTTAGAAACACAGGGAGGGAGCGGTGCGAAGCGTGAGGAGAGGTATTCGACTTGTCACTTTTCTGTCGGCGGCAATCGTCACGGGCGCAGCCTGTGCGGAGAGCGGAAGCGGCAACGCCGAAGTCTTCGCGAAGCTCCCCCAGTCGGTCGGCAACATTGCGTTTACGCCGGACAATCAGCTGATCTTCAGTCACCATCCATTCTTCAGTCCCGACATTCGTGTGGCGCGGCTGACATCGTCAACGACGTTCGAGCCGTTTCCAAATGCCGAGTGGAATACTCCACGAAAAGGGACCGATCGGTACCTGGATAACGTGCTGGGCCTTCGTTCCGACGAAAGCGGCGTCGTGTGGATCATCGACATGGGATTCCGGACGCAGATCACGCCGAAGCTGGTCGGCTGGAACACGCGCACGAACAGGCTGGAGCGCATCTATTACCTGCCGGAGCCCGTGACCGTGAAAGGTTCGCAGCCGCAGGACATCGTGATCGACCAGAAGAACCGGAAGTTCTACATCGCGGACGAAAACATCGGGCCCGGTGGCGATGGGTCTCATGCTGCGATCATCGTAGTCGATATGGATACGGGTGCCGCCCGGCGCGTGCTGGACGGCGATCGATCCACGGTCCCGGAGAATGTGCCGATCAGCGTGGACGGCAGTGATCTGACGGTGCCGGGCAAGGACGGCAAGCCTTCGCTCATCAAGGTCGGCTGCGACGGCATCACGATGGATGCCAGGTCCGAATGGGTCTATTTCGCGCCGCTCAGCGGTCGGTCGCTGTATCGCATCAAGGCCACCGACCTCGGCAACGAGATGCTGCCCCCCGAAGAGCTGAGCGCGAGGGTGGAACGCTACTCGGACAAGCCGAACAATGGCGGCCTGTCGATCGACTATGCCGGCAATATCTACCTGACTGCGGTTGAGACCAAATCGATTGGTGTCGTTGGGACCGATCGGAAGTTTCGCACCTATCTGAGCGATCCGGACATGGTTTGGCCGGACGGGATTACTGCCTCTCCCGACGGGTACATGTACGTGTCCGCGTCTCAGGTCTCCGCAGCCGYCATGTTCCATGGTGGAAAGGCGGAAAACAAGACGCCGTATCTGATCTATCGATTCAAGCCAATCGCAGCAGGCTATATCTCACGTTGACGGCGGGAGAGACGACCCCGGCATTGGACAGCCGGGGTCGGAATCCGTCTCAGCGTTCTTCGCTCGTCGCGTTGGCGCTCGCGAGCCGCTTCACGCGGGGCGACAGCACCGAGACCTGCGCGGGCGAGGCGGGCATGCCGGCGACAGTCATCGCGGGCGCCGCCGTCTGCTCCTCGACGCCGGCGCCGCCGAGCACCTGCACCTGCGTTGCCGAAATCGGAAACGACTTCATTTCGTAAGAGGGAAGCTCGCCGGCAAGCGCCCCGGCCGAGCTCGCAATCATCGCGACGGCAATGGCAATCATCGAGAGAACACGCATTGGAAAATCTCCGTGGAAGATGGCAATCGGAGGTTTGGTCGCGTCGATGCCGCAACAGGTTCGCTTGCGTGCGAACATTCCTATTGCCTTCGGCGAATATATTGGTTGCTTGATGCGAAGGGACGAAACGAGGAAGAAGTTTTTCGCGCCAATGTTTCCGGACGGTTTCGCGGAAGCGCCGATGCGCCCCGCCTAGTGCTCTTGCAGATCAAGCTGCGGAGATTTGACCGACGCGTTGGCCGCGGGAAAGTGCAGGCGCATCGTCGTGCCATGACTCGGCGCGGAAGAGATGACCAGCTCGCCGCCGTGGGCGGCCATGATCTCGCGCACAATCGACAGGCCGAGGCCCACGCCATCGCCCGCGCTGTTGCCGGTCTGAAATGGCTCGGTCAGCCCGTGTTCGGCGCCATCGGGCAGGCCCGCGCCGTCATCGTGAATCGAGACGCCATCGCGGCTGAGCGTGGCGGTGATGCGCCGCGCGCCACGGGCGTGGATGAGCGCGTTGCCGACGAGATTGGCGAGCGCGCTGCGAATTGCGGCGTCCACGCCCTGCACCGGGAACGGTCCCTGGTCGGCCCGCTCCAGCGCAAGCTCTATGCCGGCGTCCAGCGCCGAGGGACCGAAATCGGCCAGAACGTCCAGCGTGATCTCGGCAAGATCGATTGGCCGCTTCTCGATCGCGTGATTTTGCAGGCGCGCGAGGTCGAGCATGGCGGAGACCAGCGAGGTGAGGCGGCGGACGTCCCGCACCAGCTCGACCTTCAGGGCCGGCTCGGCCACGTCCTCGATCTTCGCGCGCAGCAGCGTCAGCGGCGTGCGGAGCTGATGGGCGGCATTGCCGAGAAAGCGGCGCTGCATCCTGATATAGGCGTCGATCTCGCCGAAGGCGCGGTTCAGCGCCTCGACCAGCGGCTTCAGCTCGCGGGGGACCTCGGACAGGGAGATCAGACCTTGCGGCGCTGCAGGGTCGATCGCGAGCGCGCGAAGCGCCACCCGTTCGATACCGCGTGAGACGAAACGCGCGGCCAGCGCCGCGCCGACGGCAACGGTCGCGGCAAAGGCCAGCGCCAGCAGCGTGATCGAAAAGATACTGCGGATGAGAAAGTTTCTCGCCATCCGGCCGAAACGGACTTGAGGCTCGCCGACCATGATCGCGAGCCGCAACGCCCCCCGTTGCACGACGGCGAGGCAGAAGGTGCTCTTCTGGTCGAGTGTGCTGAAGACCGATGAGCCGACGGGCCCGTGATAGGGAAACGCGAAGGGG
>NZ_JBFUES010000773.1:0-3706 GCF_056403875.1 Bradyrhizobium sp. P2_E8 | reverse complement strand
GCGCGGCGCGGGGCGGCCGGCGTCTCGCTTGCCGGTTCCGGTGCGGGCGCAGGTGCCGGCGGCGGCGCGACTGGTTCGGTTGCCTGCGCAACCGGTGCTGCGGGCTCGCTCGGGCTGCTCGACAGGAAGCTCACCTTTTCCCGGACCGTGGAGCGACGCCGCGCGGCCTTGTCGTCGGCGGGATCCTCTTCTGCAGTTGCGACGGCAGGAGCTGGCTCCGGCTGGGCCGGCGCCTCTGCCTGCACGTCTGCACGTGCCTCGGGCTGCGCGATTTGCGGCTCGGCGGTGTGCTCGGCCTGCGCGATCGAGGGTGCAGCCTCGCCGCCAAAGCCGTCGAAATCGGCCACCGCTTCGATAGCTTCCGATGGTGACTGGGTGCCGAGTTCGTCGCCGATGGAGCCGGCAAGACCTTCCTCGCCGCCCCCACGCCGACGGCGTCCGCCGCGGCGACCACGCCGGCGTCGGCGCTCGCCGCCGCCCTGCTGCTCGCCACGGGCTGCCTGTTCCTCGCCTTCCTCGCCGTCCTGCTCGGACTCGGCGTCCTCATCGCCTTCGCCGGCAGCCACCGCCGCCTCGGGAAGAGCGGGGGCGCCATCCTCGCGCAGCTCGCCGTCGCGCTGGCCACCGCGGCCGCGCCGGCGACGGCGGCGCTTGCGGCGCTGACCGTCCTGCTCGGGGGCTGCCTCGCCGGCAGCCTGCTCTTCCGTGAGACCTTCGGTCTCCTCGGACTCGATCTCGGATTCCAGCTCCGGATCGAACTCCTCGTCGTCATAGGCCTCTTCAACCACCGGCGGCGGGCTTGCCGCGGCCTGGGCCGCGAGCAGCGCCTTGGCGGCTTCGAGCGTATGCACCTGCTCGCCGCGATCGATGAGGTAGGCCTGCGGTCCGCTGACGCTCGGGTCGGCGATGACCGCCAGGGTGACCTTGAAGCCGTTCTCGAGGTCGCGCAGATGGCCGCGCTTGTGGTTCAGCACGTAGAGCGCGACGTCGGTGCGGGTGCGGACCACGAGATTGTGGGTCGCGCCTTTCATCAGGATCTCTTCGAGGCCGCGCAGAAGCTGGAGCGCAACCGAGGACACCGAGCGGACATGGCCGGTGCCGCCGCAATGCGGGCAGGGATCGGTCGAGGATTCCAGCACGCTGGCACGGATGCGCTGGCGCGACATCTCGAGCAGGCCGAAATGCGAGATGCGTCCGACCTGGATGCGCGCGCGGTCCTGCCGCAGGCAATCGGACAGCTTGCGCTCGACCGCACGGTTGTTGCGCTTCTCGTCCATGTCGATGAAGTCGATGACGATCAGGCCGGCGAGGTCGCGCAGGCGGAGCTGGCGTGCGACCTCTTCGGCCGCCTCCAGATTGGTCTTGAGCGCGGTGTCCTCGATATGGTGCTCGCGCGTCGAGCGGCCGGAGTTGACGTCGATCGAGACCAGCGCCTCGGTCTGGTTGATCACGATGTAGCCGCCGGAGCGCAGCTGCACGGTCGGCGAGAACATCGCGTCCAGCTGGCTTTCGACGCCCATCCGCGAGAACAGCGGCTGGCCGTCGCGATACTGCTTCACCGCGCTGACATTGGCGGGCATCAGCATTTTCATGAAGTCGCGTGCTTCACGGTAGCCGGATTCGCCGGCAACCGAGATCTCGTCGATCTCCTTGTTGTAGAGGTCGCGCAGCGAGCGCTTGATCAGCGAGCCTTCCTCGTAGACGAGGGTCGGGGCCTGCGACTTCAGCGTCAGGTCGCGCACCGTCTCCCACATCCGGATCAAATATTCGAAGTCGCGCTTGATCTCGGGCTTGGTGCGGGCGGCGCCGGCGGTGCGCAGGATGATGCCCATGCCCTCGGGCACGTCGAGATCCTGCACCACTTCCTTCAGACGCGAGCGGTCCTGGGCGCTGGTGATCTTGCGGCTGATGCCGCCGCCGCGCGCGGTGTTCGGCATCAAGACGGCGTAGCGGCCGGCGAGCGAGAGATAGGTCGTCAGCGCCGCACCCTTGTTGCCGCGCTCTTCCTTGACGACCTGCACCAGCATCACCTGGCGGCGCTTGATGACTTCCTGGATCTTGTACTGGCGGCGCGGACGGAAGGTGCGCTCCGGCACTTCCTCCATCACATCGTCGCCGCCAACGGATTCGACGACTTCCTCTTCGGCTTCCTCGCCGTCATCCTCGTCGTCGTCGTCGTCGTCGTCAGTCGCCGCTTCAGCGTCGTGATGCGGAGCTTCCGTGCTTTCGCCGGCAGCGTACACGGCATCGGCCGGTTCCGCGGCGGCGGTTACGGCTTCGGCCAGAGCTTCTGCGTGCGCTTCGGAGGTCGCCTCCTGCGGTTCGGCAGCGACCACGGGTTCGGCGCCAACGGCCGCGACAGGCGCGGGCGTCTCGTCGGCATGATCATGGTCGTGATGATCGTGCCCGCCGTCATGACCATGGTCGTCATGATCGTGAGCGTGATCGTGATGATGGTCGTCGTGCCCGTGTTCATGGTGATCATGATCGTGATGATCATGTTCGTTGTGATCATGGGCATCGTGCTCGCCGTGATGCTCCACGTCGGCGTGCAGATGCTCGCTCTCATGCGGAGCGCCTTCGGCGTTGGCGGCGCTCGGCCCGCCATCGACCGGCTGGGCCGCGGGATCGGCGCCGGCGTCGAGGCCTTCGACGATGTCGCTGCGGACCCGTTCTCCATGACCGCGGCGGCGGGCATTGCGGTGACGCGAGCGGCGGCGGCCGTGCGAGCGGCTCTCGCTCTCTTCCTCGGCCTCGCGATGGGCCTGTTCCTCGGCCTCGATCAGCGCCTGCCGGTCGGCAACCGGGATCTGGTAGTAGTCGGGATGAATTTCGCTGAAGGCGAGGAAGCCGTGGCGGTTGCCGCCATATTCGACGAAGGCGGCCTGGAGCGAGGGTTCGACCCTAGTGACCTTGGCGAGGTAGATATTCCCGCGCAGTTGCTTGCGTTGCGCGGTCTCGAAATCAAACTCTTCGACGCGATTGCCGCGGACCACGACGACCCGGGTCTCCTCCGGGTGGGTGGCATCGATCAACATCTTGTTGGGCATGTCTTAACTCTTGGCGGCGGCGGGCGCGATACACCGTGGGCGCGTATCGCGCCGCCGGGTGACGCGACGGTCCACCTGATTCGGGGGTGAGGGGAAGGCCGAAACGCCGTCTCTCGCGCCTTGCCGGACCGGAAGCTTCAGGACCACGGCGGCGCGCGGGATTATCACTCCGCAGCGTCGCGAATGATCCTTCAGAATTCGTCGGCACAGTCTGGCGCATCAAGCGTCGGCCCGTATGAAACATTGGGCGGCGAGGCCGCCCCTCAATCAGTTGCTGCTGGCCAGGCATGGCGCGAGCGCGCTCGCCTTGGGGATCACGAACCGCTCCCTTGGGATCAAGGGACCGGGCAATGGGTTATGTCGCTGTCCGAACCGCCCCGGAAACGTGGTCTCCGGGAACCGTCCGCCGCCGGGGCTTGGCCCGCTCCACCTCGCTGCCGCGCACCGCGCTGGTCTTAGAGGAGAACGGAAAACGCTGGAATCCCCAAACCTTGAGAGTTCCGGCGCTGCACCGGGAGGCTGAATGCGACACAACCGGAAATATCGGCCGTCAGCATTCCGTACATACGAGGAATGGGCCATCCGTGCAAGGGAGCGTCGCACGGCGGTCACAGTCAGCGAGTTTCGCGTTTCTGCCATTAAGGATCGATTAACCC
>NZ_JBFUES010000772.1:0-3713 GCF_056403875.1 Bradyrhizobium sp. P2_E8 | reverse complement strand
GGCGACGAGCTCCTGATCCAGCTCGCGCAGCGGCTGCGCGAGCAGATCGGGCCCGAAGACATCCTGGGCCGGCTCGGCGGCGATGAATTCGTCGTGCTGCTGCCGCATCGCAACGCCGAGAGTGCAGGGCGTGTCGCGACCGGGATCACCGAGGCGCTGGCTGCGCCGTTGCGGCTCGGCTCCAGGCAGATGCAGATGTCGGCCAGCATCGGCATCAGCCTCTATCCCGATCATGCCACCGACATCGACACGCTGATGCAGCAGGCCGACGCCGCCATGTACATGGCCAAGCAGGCAGGACGTTCGACCCATCGGCTGTTCAGCGCCGAGATGAACGGGTTGACCGAGCAGCGGCTGGCGCTGATCGCAGCGCTGCGCCGTGCCATCGCGGAGGGCGAGCTCACGCTCAGCTACCAGCCGCAGATCCGCAGCTGCGACGGTGYGATCCATGGCCTCGAGGCGCTGGCGCGCTGGCATGATGCCGAACTCGGCGACGTCTCGCCGGCAAAGTTCATTCCGCTTGCCGAGGAATGCGGCCTGATCGAGCAGATCGGCCTGTGGTCGGTGCGCGAGGCCTGCCGGCAGATGGCGAGCTGGCGCCGCGCCGGGCTCAACATTCCCTGCGTGTCGGTGAACCTGTCGCCGATCAATTTCCGCAACGTCACGCTGGCGGCGCGGCTGGCCGACATTCTGGCCGAATACGGGCTACCACCGGATGCGCTGATGCTGGAGATCACCGAAGGCGCGTTCATGCAGGACAGCGTCGCCGCGATCGAGACGATGAACGCGATCCGCGAGCTCGGCGTCGGGCTCTCGGTGGACGATTTCGGCACCGGCTATTCCAGCCTCAGCCGCCTCGCGCACCTGCCGATCCGCGAGCTCAAGATCGACCGCAGTTTCATGCGTGACATCGAGAAGGACGCCGGCGCATTGGCAATCGCTACCGCCGTGGTGCGCGTGGGGCAGGGCCTCGGCATGACCGTCGTCGCCGAAGGCGTCGAGACCGAGGCGCAGCGCAAATTGCTGGCCGATCTCGGCTGCGACGTCGTGCAGGGCTTTCTCTATGCGCCCGCGCTTCCCCCGGTCGCGTTCGAGCGCTGGCTGATCGAGCACTGCGCCGAGCAGGCGAGGGCGATGCCGGGCCGGCTCGATGCTGCGCCGGCGGGGCGCGACGCGGTGAAGCGCTCGGCGTAGAGCTAATCGGCCCGCGAAGGCGTGCCACGGAGTCCATGCTCATCTTCCTCCGTGATCCATGGAAACCGCCGGCGGTGTCCGCTCTCGTTCATCAGTTTTGCAGCACGAAACGGCCGAAGGAAGGTAGTCTGAGACAAAGCTTGATGATGAGAGGAAGCGCGAGCACGGGAATGACGCACGCGGCGACATAGCCCTCCGCGAGTGGCGGTAGACCGAAGCTCGCTGCCGCCCACACGAAGCCGTCCCTGGTGGTTCTGCCGTTCAGCAACATGAGCGAGGATATCACCAAGGCGATCGACCTGCTTCGACAGTCTCTCAGCCTTGATGAGGCGCGCTCGCCGACGCTCGCGGCGCTCGCCTGAGGACTCGTCATGGCCTCGCCGCTTGGCGCACGCACGTCGCCGGACGCCGCGACCGAGGCGCTAGGTCTGGCGCGCCGCGCCGTCGAGCAGGACGGTACGGACGCTTTTGCCCATGCGGTCTACGGCTTCACGCTCTTTGGGCCGGCTGGCGACAACGATCAGGGGCGTATTCACGCCATCGAGGCCGTGAGGCTCAATCCCAGTTCGGCCTTCGCGTGGGGTACGCTCGGAATGATCGATAGCATGGCAGGCGACTACGAGAACGCACTCGCATGCCTTCATCGTTCTCTCGTCCTCAGTCCCTACGACAGTATGCTGCATTTGTGGATGACAGGATTGACGGCGTCTTGCTTTGCGCTCGGGCGCCATGAGGATGGCATCGCCTAGGCACGCAAGTCGGTTCAGCACAATCCGGGCAATGGCACCGGCCATCGCATGTTGGCGGCCAATCTGGTCGCCGCCGGCCGCCTGGAAGAAGCTCGCGAGATCACGCGGCGTCGCGATGCAACACAAAAGACAACGATCCGCGATCTGCGCGCCATGCGCTTCTTCAAGCAGGACGACGCTCTCGCACGCTACCTTTCGGCCCAGCAGGTTGCCGGTGTGGCCGATTGAGCGTCACGCGCCGAGTGCAACGAAAAGCGTGCGACCGGTCATGAAGATGAGGATGAGCGAACCGACCGTCCACAGCGTCGCGCGAACTTCGTGGATTTGCCCGGTGAGATAGGCCAGAAAATGCAGCAGGCGTGAGGCAACGTAGCCGTAGAGCAGCCACTGCGCGAGCCGCAGCGACGGCTGTGTGAGGATATAGAGCAGGCCCGCGACCAGGAAGTACGGCAAGCTCTCGAGATCGTTCATCTGGATCCGGCGAATCCGCTCGACACGTTCGTTGGGAAGAAGCTGCGCTGGATTTGGCGCGGGATTCATCGGGGTCTTCTTGATATCCTCCGGCGAACGGTAGCCCCCCTTGGCTTGCACCATCCGGATCACGGTCAGCCATGACATCGCCACGGCCTTCAGGATCATCAGGGTGGCGGCAACGACATAGGTGGCGAAAAGGGGGTCGTGAAGACTCATTCGGTCCAATTCGGCCTCCTCTGACGTTTCCACGTGACATGCGCGACCGCGTCGCCAGCAAGCAAAGGACGTCACCAGTCCGCGTATAGCCCGGCGCGCTCGCGAACGCCACCGCCGTGGTGCGCGTGGGGCAGGGCCTCGGCATGACCGTCGTCGCGGAAGCCGCCGCGACCGAGGCGCAGCGCAAATTGCTGGCCGAGCTCGGTTGCGACGTCGTGCAGGGCTTCCTCTACGCGCCCGCGTTTCCCCAGCCACCTCACCCCGCCGCCAACCCCGTCCTGCGCCGCAAATCCGTGATCGCGCGCAGAAAGCTGTCCGCCGGCGTCGTCTCCGGATCGATCAGCCGGTGCAGGCGGAAGCCGTCTTCCAGCGCCAGCACTACAGAAGCCATCCATGGCGGGTTCAGATTGTCGTTCTTGCCGTTGCCCTTCAACGTCGCCTCGACGATGTCGGCGATCAGCTTGCGCCGCGCGCGCAGGCGTTTTGCAAGTTCGGGACGCCGCTTCTCGGCGCGCGCGACGTAGAGGATCATCTCCATGTGGAGGAGGGGGGAGCGGCCGAGCGGATCCTGCCGGCTGCGGTCCATCGTCCGCAGCGCCGCGATGAAATCGTCGAGATTGTCGTGCTGTGCGAGGATGTCCATGTTGCGCCGGATCGACTGCGCGACATGGTCTTCGAGCATGGCGATGATCAGCTCGTCCTTGCTGTTGAAGTTGGAATAGAACGCGCCGCGGGTGAAGCCGGCGGCGGCCGCGATCGCCTCGATGCTGGCGCCGCCGATGCCGTCTGCCTCGAACACCCGCGCGGCCGCCTCGAACAGCTTGTCGCGCGTATCGTCCCTGGTCGGCCTGGTTCTCACCCTTGACATCGGACCAGTTTAGGGCAGAATGCAACTCGATACAAMAATGTATCGAGTTGATAATTTCTAGGGGATGGTTACGCCGCGCAAGCCGGGGGCTGCCGGCGTATTCGTGTCATGCGGCAACCGACTTGAGGTCACCATGAACGAGCAAGCGCAACCCGCCGGCGGCGATCCGCTGTTCAACCCGCTGTCGCCGGACTTCATCCGCAATCCCTATC
>NZ_JBFUES010000771.1:0-3714 GCF_056403875.1 Bradyrhizobium sp. P2_E8 | reverse complement strand
GAGTTAAAGGAGAGAATGCAGCATCGCCTACCGGATGGAACCGCCGCCTCAGTGCCGCGTTTCCGACTCGCTTCCGGCCTGCCCCCAACAATCCCCGAGGCCGGAAGATTGGAATAGCGGCTCCAGCTTTGCCCAAAGCTGGGGCCGTTCTCCCTTCCGGTCAGACGCGTGGAGTTGCGTATGCGTCACTCGCCTTCGATCGTGCCGCTCGATCGCCTGGACCGCGAAATCTACCTCGTCCTCGAGGATTTTGGCGCCCGCGCCGGCTGCGCCTGGCGCGAGACCGACGAAACCGAGACCGACATTGAGACGGTCCTGAGACATCTCCTCGCCGGCCAATACGCCTATCCGGTCCGGATTGTGTGCTTCAATCCTGGCGAAGGCTGGTCACGGGACGCCACGTCCGACGTCGCTGACGCGCTGGCGCAGCGCGTAACTGATACCGACGCCGAGGTCCCGTCCGCGCTGCAGGACTTCATCGCCGCCAATGCCACCAGGCGCTTCGACGTGCAGCTTGCGCTGCCGCTGCAAGGTGCCGCGTGATGCCAGCCGGAGGAAAGCCGCACGGCGACGCGGCCGTGAAGTGCACGTCCTGCGACGAGGTCGGCTGGATTTGCGAGAACCATCCCGACTACCCACGGGAAGGCCGGCGCGGTTGACAAGGACGGTTGGCGACACTGAGGACTGCGCTTACAGCATCAGGCTCACCAACCAGATCGCAAGCGAGCAGCAGAGCGCAATTCCAAGATACGGCAATGCAATTGTCATCGGTTCCTCACTAACGAATTCCCGACGCTAAAACGGAACGAGAGTCGCATATTCGCAGCCGCGTGGCCATCTCATTCTCATGCACCGCGCGTACGGGTTCTGCCTGCCAAGTGCAGCCAGGGCTGTCCCGGCCTGACCTGACTGGCTCCAAGACATCGTCTCCAAGCACCGCGACCGCCGCTATATCGCAGTCCGCACGAAGGAGCGGATCAAGGTCAAGAACCGGTCTCACCCGGCCATGAGCCGCGGGTTCCAGCACCTGCGCTGGCGCGGCGGGCAGCGCGGCGCCCTGCAGACATGCGTCTTAGGCCGCCGACGCTAACCATAACCGCGACCAAGTCTTGTTTTGGCAAATCCTAAAATTTATGGTTGTGATTTTCAGCATGGAATTTTTTGATGATGGTCCGATTACCTATGGTCGCGGTCATCGCGCCCGACGGGCATAGATCATACTGGGTTGCAGCGGTCGAACCTGAAAATGCGACCGAAGCGGTCGCGCGGGTCGTCGGCGACGGGCAAAACATTAGGCTCTTGCAGCACCGCCTGCGCATGAAATCAGATGCGCTTCGACCAGGCGAAGTCCGCCGACTTGGGCTCTGACTTGGGCTCTGACCGGACACCTACCCCCGAAGAGCCATACCATCTCCCTCAGAAGAGCGTCCCCTCCGCCTCTGCACCGCCGGCATATTCAAGCGTTACGCACATTGGCGGACAGAGCGCGCGCTCTGTCGTGAGGAGGCGTGCGGATGACCCGTTTCTTCTTCCATGTCCACGACGGCATTTCCATCTTCGATGATGTCGGACTGGAGCTTCCGGACATCGCCGCCGCGCAAGCAGCAGCGATCGAATTGAGCAGTAAGATCCTCAACGAGGGAGCAGAGGGACCCTTGTGGCAAGACCTTAACTGGCGCGTCGAGGTGACCGACAGCCCCCGAATCGGCGGGCAGATCTTCGTTGTCGTCAACTTTTCAGTCACGCAACGTAAAGCACCCAACTAACCCGTGGTGCCCGACTACGGCAGTGACGAGGTGCGCAAATCACTGGCGTTGTTCGGACCGTAGTTTCCTTCTTTGCCTGCAGGATGCCGACCGAGCGCTCTCGGCGTAGGGCACTCGAACCCCTCATCCACTTTGCGCCAAATGCTGTCGTTCGAGACCTAACAAGCCAAGGAGAGCCGCGCTCTCGAAACGAGAGCCGGATCACTGTGAATTTCGATTCTTGCTTGCTCCCCTCAACCGCGTCGCAGTTGACGGCGATTTCGCCCACTCTGCCATCTGGATGCAGGTGAGAAGATCAACATAGCTCTGGCTTCCGCCGGCTTTGGCTTCACCTTCGCAGCTATCACGCAGGGAAACGGGAGCAGTGCCCCAAACCGTGTTGAGCTGCTCCTGTGCAGTTGTCTCATCGCGCATGCAGTCGGCAAAGCTCTGAGGCAGGGTAAGCCCCATTGCCTTGTCGTCGGCCGCGGTGGCTTTGCACATCACCTCCACCTTTAATTCGGGGACGCGATCGGAAACCGGCATCACAAACAATTGGCTTCCGAGGAGCGCTGCAGATAATGCCGCTATCTTCATCTTGACCTCCTTCACGCTTTAAGCGCTGCGAATTGAACGGCCCTGAAATGCCACAAAGAAGCGCTGCGTCAGAACTGGGCTGGTTGAGCCGGAGGACTAGGCCAATCGGATCGCAGGTTGTTCCTGTTGTTGCGATCAAATAGGTCTTGCTTGCAGACAAAGCCGCCCCAGCAACTATCCACCAGAGGTGCGGCCTGGCGAACGTCGGGGACAGAAACGACTCTTGTGCGCGACATCTTGGCAAAGGCGCTCGTTGCCACAGCCACCTCGAGGGTGCAAAGTACGGCAACCAAGCACGTGTTCCTCATAAGATGCCCTCCTCCGATCGCCGACGACGCCAGACGATTGCGCGGCTGCCTCGTTGCACAGTCAACATAGCAACCAGCGCTCAGTAGCAGGGCGGATACGGATAGTAGGCGCAGCGAGGCGCAGCATAAGCGTATGAGGCACGACCTTGCGGGATCGGTCTTGATTCAGATCATCTCGCGTCGGCGTTCTCCTTCGCGCAGTTCGCGCATCGCGATGGTTGCGGTACGCGCTAACGTCGCAGCTCTCAAGGCGGAGCTCTTCGGCAACCCTACCCAGTACTTGTTGCGCCATGGCCGCCCGCCTCCTCGAAGCAGTACACCACCCGCATGCCCCTTTTCCTCCTTGTCAGTAAGCGATGACCCAAAGATCGACCGCCCATGGGTCTCAGCGCACGCAACAGATGTTGCCGCTGGCCTCCAGAGAGATCTTCAGCGCAATGTAGGTACTACTTTGTGGTCATCCGCTTCGGTGGCGCGGTCGGCGCAGGCGCCGCCGGCGAGATGACAAACGTCACCCAGGCATTCCAGCCCTCGGGCCGGCTTTCTGCGGCGACCTCCTTGTAAGCTTTCAGGTTCAGGTAACCCTGCATGTCGCCGACCGGGAAGATAGATCGAGATGACGAACGTAGGCCGCGTTTACTTCGTCACGATCCTTCGCGTCGGTGCGACCGTACTGGTCGGCGCCATTGGCGACAGCGAGAAAGTCAGCCACGTATTCCAGCCAGCTGGCCGATTTTCTGCGGCAAACTCGCCGTACCCTTTCAGATTCAAATATCCCTGCAGCTCACCGACCGGAAACAGGTACCCGATCTGAGGACCGACTCCCACCACGCGCGACCGAAAACCCCCAAGGATCGGGGGCTGACCAAAATCGTCCGTGATCTGTTGATAGTAGTAGCCGACCAGCCCGACGAAGAGCTGCTTCGAGAGAAACTGCGAAGCACCCCAATCGATGTGGAAATCGATGCCATTCTGATATTGCGTGTCAGGATTCTTGAAATTGTACGTGAACCCGGCGACTGCGGAAAATTCGTGCCCCAACTTCTCATTGAAATAGGTGTAGC
>NZ_JBFUES010000770.1:0-3720 GCF_056403875.1 Bradyrhizobium sp. P2_E8 | reverse complement strand
GCTGCTGATCTGCTCCAACGTCTCCCCCAGCTCGCTCGGCGGCATCGACCGCGCCGCGGATGATTTTCGCGAGCTCGGCGATCGCGCGGCCAAGCGGGGCTTGCGCGTCGGCTACGAGGCGCTGGCGTGGGGACGGCACGTCAACGACTACCGCGATGCATGGGAGATCGTGCGGCGCGCCGATCATCCCGCGATCGGCGTCATCCTCGACAGTTTTCATGCACTCGCCCCGGGCTTTCCAGTCCGCGCGATGGCCTCGATCCCCGCCGACAAGATCTTTCTGGTGCAGCTTGCCGACGCGCCGAAGCTCGAACTCGACATCCTTTCCTGGAGCCGGCACTTCCGCTCGTTTCCCGGCCAGGGCGATCTGCCGGTCGGCGAATTCATGCCGGCGGTCGCGGCGACCGGCTATGCCGGGCCGCTGTCGCTGGAGATCTTCAACGACCAGTTCCGCGCCGGCTCGGCCGCGCAGACCGCCATCGACGGCCTGCGCTCGCTGATCCTGCTGGAGGACCAGCTTGCACCCGATTGGCCGAAGCTCGTCAGCGAACCGCTGGCGCCGAAGGCCAAAGGCCGCGGCACCGGCTTCATCGAGTTCGCCGTCAACGAGACCAAGGCCGGCGAACTCGCCCGCCTGTTGTCGCAGCTCGGATTCCGCCAAACCGGCAAGCATCGCAGCAAGGCGGTGGAGCGCTGGTCGCAAGGCAAGGTCGAGCTCGTCATCAATTGCGAGACCGACGGCTTCGCGCATTCGCACTACGTCACGCATGGCCCCGGCGTCTGCGCCATCGCGCTCGACGTCGACAATGCGGGCCTTGCCATGCAGCGCGCCGAGGCATTGAAGGCGCGCACCTTCTACCAGCCGGTCGGGCCGGGCGAGCTGGAGATTCCCGCGATCCACGGCGTCGGCGGCAGCCTGCTTTATTTCCTCGATCAGGCCGGCAAGAACTGGGACACCGATTTCGAACCTGTTGCGAGCGAGGCGAGCGCGGACGCGCTGCTCGCCGTCGACCACATCGCGCAGTCGATGCCCTATGACGAGATGCTGTCCTGGCTGCTGTTCTACACCGGCATCCTCGACCTCAAGCGCCTGCCGCAGATGGAGATCGCCGATCCCAGGGGCCTCGTACAGAGCCAGGCCATCATCAACGGCGACCAGAGCCTGCGCTTCGTGCTCAACGGCTCCTCCGCCAACCGCACCCTGCCCGCCCGCTTCATCTCGGAGTTCTTCGGCTCCGGCGTGCAGCACGTCGCGTTTGCGTGCCGGGACATCTTTGCAGCGGTCGCCGCGATGCGCGCCCGCGGCGCGGGCTTTCTGGATATTCCCGACAATTACTACGACGACATCGAAGCCAAATACGACCTCGCGCCCGACCTGATGGCGCAGCTGCGCGCCAACCACATCCTCTACGACCGCGAGGGCGACGGCGAGTTCTTCCAGGTCTACACCCACATCTTCGACGAGCGCTTCTTCTTCGAGATCGTCGAGCGAAGGAATTATCAGGGCTTTGGCGCGGCCAATGCCGGGATCAGGCTTGCGGCGCAATCACGCGAAGTGCGGCCCTCGAGCATGCCGCGGGTGTAGGCCTTCGCCTCTCTCCGCTTACGGCAGGGCTATCGCATGTGACTTCTTGGCGGGGGCCTGAGCGCACGCCTCGTCCTTCGAGACGACCGCTTCCAGCGGTCTCCTCAGGATGAGGCTGAGCGGCTTCTTGCCGGTCGAAATTGCTGCCGCGCACCCCGTCCTCATCCTGAGGGCCCGCCAAAGGCGGGCGTCTCGAAGGATGGGCCGGAGAGCAACGGCCGAGCGCAGCGAAGCAATCCAGAATCCCTCCGCGGAAAGACTCTGGATTGCTTCGCTGCGCTCGCAATGACGATGCGGGACTATCGAAGAATTCGGCTCGCTCCGTCCTCGCGGAGACTCCCCCTCACCACGACCCTCTCCCCGCAAGCGGGGAGAGGGAGAGGAGGCGGCGGAGATTATCACCTCACTTCATCTGGCACTTCTGATGGAAGCGATCCTGGTCGTTCTCGACGATGGTCGCGACCGTCTTCAGCGCGAGCTGACCGTCGGCATCCTTGACCACGTCCTGGAGATAGAAGCTCTGCACCGGGATGTGGTTGTTGCCGTATTTGAACGCACCGCGCAGCGACTTGAAGTTGGCCTTCTCCATCTCGGCCTTCATCGCGTCCTTCTTGCTGGTGTCGCCCTTCACCGCGACCACCGCGCTGTTGATGAGCTGGGCGGCGTCGTAGGTCTGGGCGCCGTAATAGGTCGGACGCAGGCCGGTGTACTTCTTGCGGTAGTCGGTGACGAAGCGCTTGTTCTGCTCGTTGGGCAGGTCATTCACCCACTGCTGCGCGCCGGGAACGCCAAGCGCGTTCTCCTTCTGGAGCGGCAGCGACAGCTCGTCGACGGTGAAGGCGGTGTAGAGCGGCATCGTGCTCTTCAGGCCCGCCTGGGTATATTGATTGAGGAACTGCACGCCGGCAGCACCGGGATAGAACACGAAGATCGACTCGGCGCCCGAGGCGCGGGCCTTGGAGAGCTCGGCGGAGAAGTCGAGCTGGCTCGGCCAGACCGTGTATTCCTCACCCTTGACCTCACCCTTGAAGGTGTTCTTGAGACCGGCGAGCATGTCCTTGCCGGCCGCGTAGTTCGGCCCGATCAGGAAGACGCTCTTGACGCCCTTCTGGTTCATGTAGAGGCCCATGGCCTGCGGCGTCTGGTCGTTCTGCCAGGAGGTCGAGAACACGTAGGGCGAGCAGAGCTCGCCGGCGAGCTGCGACGGGCCGGCATTGGCCGAGATCAGGAAGGTCTGCGAGTCCACCGCCGTCTTCAGCGAGGCCAGCAGCACGTTCGACCAGATGTAGCCGACGATGAAATCGACCTTGTCGGACTGCACCAGCTTCTCGGTCTTCTGCTTGCCGACGTCGGGCTTCTGCCCGTCGTCCTCGTAGATCACCTCGACCGGCTTGCCGTCCATCTTGCGCCCGAGATGATCCAGCGCCAGCTCGAACGAGTTGCGCATGTCGTTGCCGATCACGGCGGTCGGGCCGCTGAAGGTCGAGACGAAACCGATCTTGATGGTGTCGCCGGCGAATGCCGGGCTCGCCAGCACCAGCGCCGCTGCGCCCGCCAGCCAGAATGCCGTCCTCATAACCACTCCCCTCCTTATTATTGCTCCCGGAAACGGGGTGATCGCCGCCCCGGGCCTGTCTCTATTGAACGCAAAATCTGTCGCGCCGCCAATGGCTCAGCGCCCGCCGCTGCACCATATTTCGCCCCGATCGGCGATGGCAAGAAATATAATTCTACTCACTTCGGCGGAGGCTGCGGCGCTTTTTCGCGGCATGACGATACGCCCGGCCTATTCTGCCATTGATGACGGCTATTGGACCGCGGGCCACTTTCCGCACTTAATGAAGCAGAGAAGCAGCGAGAGTCGAGGGCGCATCATGACCACCACACCCCATCGCGTCGTCATCGTCGGCGCCGGCTTCGGCGGGCTGGAGGCGACCTACCGGCTCGCGGGCGCCCCGGTCGACATCACGCTGATCGACCGCCGCAACCATCATCTGTTCCAGCCGCTGCTCTACCAGGTCGCCACCGCCTCGCTTGCCACCAGCGAGATCGCCTGGCCGGTCCGCCATCTCATGCGCGACCGGCGCGAGGTGACGACACTGTTCGCGACCGTGAGCGGCGTCGATGCGACCAGG
>NZ_JBFUES010000769.1:0-3722 GCF_056403875.1 Bradyrhizobium sp. P2_E8 | reverse complement strand
CCGATATACTGGTCGATCGGCAGCATCCGGTTGGCGACCGCGGGCGTCGTCGGCGCGTTCTCGTTCCAGGGATCGGTGAAGCGTGCAAAGTACCAGGACGAATCCACGAAGGTGTCCATGGTATCGGTTTCGCGCTGAGCCTTGGCCCCGCATTTGGGGCAGGTGACGTGCTTCCAGGTCGGATGATGGTCGAGCGCGTTGCCCGGCTTGTCGAAGGTCGCATCGTCAGGCAGCTTCACCGGCAGGTCGGCATCCGGCACCGGCACCACATCGCATGTCGGGCAATGGATGACGGGGATCGGGCAGCCCCAGTAACGCTGGCGAGAAATGCCCCAGTCGCGCAGGCGAAAATTCACCTGACGCTCGCCGACCGGCGCGTTGCCGCGCAGCTCGTTTTCGAGGCGTTTTGCAACCTCGTCCTTGGCCTGCTCGATGGTCATGCCGTCGAGGAAGCGCGAATTGATCATGCGGCCGTCACCGTCATAGGCCGTGTCGGTGATGACGAACGATTTCGGATCCTGGCCTTCGGGACACACCACCGGCGTGTTGCCGAGGCCGTACTTGTTGACGAAGTCGAGGTCGCGCTGGTCATGCGCGGGGCAGCCGAAGATCGCGCCGGTGCCGTATTCCATCAGAACGAAGTTGGCGACATAGACCGGCAGCTTCCAGTTCGGATCGAACGGATGGATCGCGCGGATGCCGGTGTCGAAACCCTGCTTCTCCGCGGTGTCGATGATCTCCTGCGCGGTGCCGATCTTCTTGATCTCGGCGATGAACTCCGCGAGCTCAGGGTTCTTCGCGGCGGCGGCCGTCGCCAGCGGGTGATCCGCCGAGATCGCCATGAACTTCGCGCCGAACAGCGTGTCGGGGCGCGTGGTGAAAATCTTCAGCTCGCTCTCGCCGGCCGGCGTCGTCTGGTCCAGCGCGAAGCGGACCAGGAGACCCTCGGAGCGGCCGATCCAGTTGCGCTGCATCAGCCGCACCTTGTCGGGCCAGCGGTCGAGCGTATCCAGCGCACTCAGCAGCTCCTGCGAGTACTTCGTGATCTTGAAGACCCACTGGTTCATTTCCCGCTGCTCGACGACGGCACCGGAACGCCAGCCTTTGCCGTCGATCACCTGCTCGTTGGCGAGCACGGTCATGTCGACGGGGTCCCAGTTCACCTTGCGCTTCTCGCGCTCGGCAAGGCCCGCACGCAGGAAGTCCAGGAACATCTTCTGCTGGTGCTTGTAGTAGGAGGGATCGCAGGTCGCGATCTCGCGGCTCCAGTCCAGCGACAGCCCGATCGAGCGGAGCTGCTTCTTCATCGCGGCGATGTTGTCGTAGGTCCAGGCCTTGGGGGCGACCTTGCGCTCGATCGCGGCGTTCTCGGCCGGCAGGCCGAAGGCGTCCCAGCCCATCGGGTGCAGCACGTTGAACCCCTTGGCGCGCATGAAGCGGGCCAGCACGTCGCCGAGCGTGTAGTTTCGGACATGGCCGATATGGATGCGCCCGGACGGGTAGGGGAACATCTCGAGCACATAGTATTTCGGYCGCGAATCATCGTTCCGGGAGACGAAGATCGCCTTTTCGTCCCAGGTGGCTTGCCAGCGCGGTTCGGAATCGCGGGCGTTATAGCGTTCGGAGGTCATGGAATCGTTGGTTTTTTCGTGGGTTCGGCCGTCCTGAAGACGGCGGACTAGGCCACAAAAGCAGCCGTGGGGTCAACGGGTTGCCGCAAGGGGCAGGGCTGCTGTCCGCCCGCGCAAATACCGAGGCGCCGTTGGGGGTGGTCAAGGGGCCAATGCGAGGACGCGGCTGGCCAAGACCTCGATACCCGTGGCTGCCRGGCGCCGAACTTGCCGCCCGTGGTGAGATCGCGTGGGGACGGGAGACGACCTCGATCGCACCGAGGCCGCGGGCCAGCGGCCGTCAGCCCGCCATCATCATACCAGCCGCGCCGGTCTCGATCGCCTGCACGCCGTGCTCGACGACCTTGTTGCGGCCGCGGTGCTTGGCGGCGTAGAGCGCGGCGTCGGCGGCTTCGATCAGGTCGCCGGGGCGCAAGGCCTCGTTGGGCCGCGTTGCGGCAACGCCGATCGAGACGGTGACGATCATGTGGGCGGACGTGATGTGCGGCAGGCAGAGCTTCAGCACGGCCGCGCGCACCAGCTCGCCGATCTCCACGGCGCGATTCACGTCGGTGTTCGGCAGCAACAGGCAGAATTCCTCACCGCCGTAGCGCGCCGCGAAGCCCATCGTGTCGGCGGCGATGCCGGACAGCGACTCGCCGAGCCTGGTCAGGCAGGAATCGCCTTCGAGATGGCCGTAGGTGTYGTTGARGMGCTTGAAGTGGTCGACGTCGATCATCAGCAGCGCGAGGTCGCTGCCATATTGCTGCGCGCGCATCCATTCGAAGTCGAGCCGGCTCTGGAAGCCGCGGCGGTTGGCGAGCCCCGACAGCATGTCGATCGAGGCCATCACCGTCAGGCGGTCGTTGCTCGCGATCAGCTCGCGCTCGCGCTGGCTCAGTTGCGCGGCCATCGCGTTGAATGCGCGGGCCAGCGGCACGAATTCGGCCGGCAGGCGATTGCGCGCCGCGCGCGCCGACAGATCGCCCTCGCCGAGCCGCTTCGCCATGTCGGCGAGCATCTCGATCGGCTTGATCACGAGTTTTTCGGCGGCGATCAGCGCGCCGAGCAGGACGAATACGACGACGAACGCGAGCTGCAGATAGGCGGTGCGGATGTCGCGGCTCACCGCCGCGGATACCTTGTCCTCGTCGATGCTGGCGATCAGCCGGGCGTTGGTGCCGGCGATGCGGATGTAGCTGACCGCGCGGCGGGAGCCGTCGGCGGCGAGGAAAGACAGCGAGCCCTCGTCCTGGTCCGACCGCAGCGCCCTGTCGGCGATTGCCGACATCAGCGGCATGTTGTCGAGCGGACGACCCACTACGCTGTGCTGGTCGGCCGGTGCGGCCAGCACGGTGCCGGCGCTGTCGACCAGCACGGCAGTGATGCCGGCGCGGCCGCCGAGATTGCTCATGACCTTCGACATCCAGTCGAGGTTGACGGTGGCGAGCACCACGGCATCGGACACGCCGCTGAACGCGGATACCGGGTACACCGCCATGACAGTCGGCGTCTGCACGGGCCGCGACAGGATGAAATCGCTCAGCACGAAGCGGCCGGTTTCCTGGGCCTGCTGGAAGTAAGGCCGGTCACTGAGGTCGAGGCCGACATACATGTTGTTGGTGGCACACTGGATGCGTCCGTCCTGACCGGCGATCAAAAGCGTGCGAATCCATGGAAGGTTCGACGGCAGGCTCGCGCGCAGCACGTCGCAGCTCTTGCTGATGCCGCCGACGGAGGCGCGGATGAAGGCTTCCGATTTCAGGATGGTCTCGACCGACGAGATCACCTCGCGCTGCGCATCGGCGCTGTGCCTTGCGACGATGTTGAACTCGGCCGCGGCCTGCGCGATCTGGCTCCTGCGCGTGTCCTCGAGCGAACGGATGCGCTCGAGCATTAAGGGCGCCACCAGAATCACAGCGAGCAACGCAAGCCGCGCCCGGATTCCCAGGACCTGCTTGAGTTTTGCTCGCTTACGGTTGAAACTGACGTTTGCCATCTTCGCTGCCCACCCCATGGGCCAAGGTAAAGCGAAGGGTTCAAAAACTCTTTCTTGAACTCGGTAAAATTGGACTTACCTCAGTTACGACCACAGCCAATCGATGTCATGAC
>NZ_JBFUES010000768.1:0-3736 GCF_056403875.1 Bradyrhizobium sp. P2_E8 | reverse complement strand
ATGCTGACGGCCGTCAGCGGCGAGGCGCAACTGCGTATCGAATTCAGACAAATTCGTTGGTTCGAAGGTTCGCCTCTCGTCCTCTGGGCCGACCCAGCGTCCAATGGGGCCCTGACCCGCATCCACAGCGCCATCAGTGCAGCAATTGATCCGGCGCATTGTCGCCCGCATTATCGGCCCGGAGCATGGACGCCACACTGCACGCTCGGCACGCGCATCGCCGACGAACGGCACGATGACGCCATTGCCTTTGCACGGTCATACGACGGCAGGATCGAAGTGCTGTTCGATGTGGTGGATTGCGTCGCCTTTCCGCCGGTGCGAATTATATCCGAGCAGAGATTGCCATCGTAGTCGGTCGTCAATCAGGGCGATGTGCTTCGCGAGAGCTCAGCCCATCCTGCGTACCAAGCGACGCTTCGGATCTGATCCGCTGCAGGCGCGCCATCTCGGGACTGCGCGGCCGTCGGGCAAGACAGCCGAAACAGGATGTCAACCCCGTCCTCGCAAAAGATTCCACTTTACCGAAATTCGGATTTGTCGTATGTGTCGGCCATCCCAGCCCGGCAAGAGGGGCGGTCGTACGTCGTCACGAACGCGGGCTGGGTTGCGGTGGACGCGGGCGGCGTTAAGGCGGTCGGTAGCGTGCAGGGCGAGATGAACCTCGTGAGCGCGCTACGGACCGCGAAGACGGACGGCGCCCAAGCTTTGCGGAGCCTTTGACTGAGCAGGGCCGTGCCCTGCGAAGCCTCTTGGTGAAGCAGGGTCAGCTCGCGTACGGCGAAACCGTGTGGTCCTGGCCGTCGTTGCTACGGTCAAGCCTTGGCGAAGGCGTCAATCGCGTCAACCGGCGCGGTGCCGTGCATTTCGCGAAGGCGAGGGAGGCCAGAACGAACTCGGCTCCCGGGAGAGCACGGCATAGGCCGTCAAACCATCGCGCAGGGAAGGCCGGGTTTCGGCTGCCCTGTGTCTCCCCTGTGCATTGCGTGTGCATCTGTTCAGCGCAGGGGTCTTAATGGGTGCCAGCCGGCGCCCGGTCTTCCCTGCGCCCTTTCTTTCGAGGGGTGTGAAGCGAAGCAAAGCAAAGCTCGGGCAAATCATGCCGCGAGAGCGCGGCCGCGCGCCCGGACCTCACGCCCGGACCTCCCATGCGAGCATGCTGCACCGGCATCCGCGGYGGTGGTCGTCGTCCCGAAAATCTGCCTCTATGCGGCCCAGACGCACCTCCGAAGCTGCTGCCTGGCCTTTGGAGATTTTGGCAATAGCATGCGGAGCGACGATATGAGCGGTTTGGTGATCTCTGGCGGCCGGGTGGTGGATCCGGCGAGCGGGATGGATGCCATCGGCGATGTGGCGGTGGTGGACGGCAAGATCGCCGCCGTCGGCGCCTCGCTCGGCGGCGCCGAGCGGGTGATCGACGCCACCGGCCTCGTGGTCGCGCCCGGCTTCATCGATCTGCACGCGCATGGCCAGTCGATCCCGGCCGACCGCATGCAGGCGTTCGACGGGGTGACGACGACGCTCGATCTCGAGGCCGGCGTGCTGCCGGTCGCATCCTGGTATGAGCGTCAGGCCAGAAAGGGACGCGTGCTGAACTACGGCGCCGCCACCAACTGGGCCTTTGCGCGCATCGGCGCGATGACGGGCTCCAATGCGGAGAGCTCGCTGGAGGCGTTCGGCAACGCCATGCGCGACCGCCGCTGGATGGACAACGTCGCGACCGACGCCGAGGTCGCCGGCATCCTCGATCGGCTCGCGCGCGGCCTCAACGAAGGCGGCATCGGCATCGGCATCTTGAACGCCTACGCGCCGGGCGCCGGCGTGCAGGAGCTGACCGCGGTCTGCCAGCTTGCAGCCGCCAAGGACGTGCCGACCTTCACCCACGTCGCCTACATGTCGCGCATCGATCCTGAAAGCGCGGCGGAGGCCTATATCCGCCTGATCGGCTATGCCGGCGCCACCGGCGCGCACATGCACATCTGCCACTTCAACTCGTCGAGCAAGACCGACATCGAGCGCTGCCGCGTTCTGGTCGAGAAGGCCCAGGCGCAGGGCCTGCCCATTACGGTCGAGGCCTATCCTTACGGCACCGGCTCGACCGTGCTGGCCGCGGCCTTCTTCAGCGACCCCCAATTCGTCGAGCGCAACGGCACCGGTTACGATTCGGTGCAGCGCGTGACCGACGGCTATCGCTTCCACGACCGCGAGGAGCTGCTCAAGGCGCAGGCCGAAGAGCCGTCCTCGCTGGTGCTCTGGCACATCCTCGACACCGAGAACAATTCGCATCACCGCGACCTGCTCGACATGTCGGTGCTCTATCCCGGCGGCGCGATCGCGTCCGACGCGATGCCGTGGACGACGTCGGACGGCAAGACTTACACCGGCGACGCCTGGCCGCTGCCGGATGATGCGACGTCGCATCCGCGCTCGGCCGGCTGCTTCACAAAGTTCATCCGGGAATGGGTGCGCGAACGCAAGACGGTGTCGCTGCTGGAAGGCGTGCGCAAATGCGCGCTGATCCCGGCGGAGATCCTGTCGCAGAGCACGCCCGCGATGCGCGCCAAGGGCCGGCTCGCGAAGGACGCCGATGCCGATATCGTCGTGTTCGACTACGAGAAGCTCAGCGACCGCGCCACATTCACGGCGATGAACCGTCCGTCCGAGGGCGTGCGGCATCTCGTCGTCAGCGGCCAGGTGCTGATCAGCGACGGCGTGCTGGACGCGGCGGCGCGGCCGGGCAAACCCGTGCGTCGCCCCGTCGTCGAGAGCTGACCCATGTCGGTCCCCATTCTCCTGGTCACGGGCTTTCTGGGGGCGGGCAAGACCACGGTCGTCAACCATCTGCTGGCGCATGCGGAGGGACGGCGGATCGCCGCCGTCGTCAACGATTTCGGCGCGATCAACATCGATGCGGAGCTGATCGCGGGCGCGAGCGACGGCGTGGTGAGCCTTGCCAACGGCTGCATCTGCTGCTCGCTCGAAGGCGATCTCTTGCGCACGCTCGCGACTCTGCTGCGGCGTGATCCGAAACCGGACACCATCGTCATCGAGACCAGCGGCGTCGCCGATCCCTCCGACATCGTGCGCAACCTGATGGATCCGGTGATCCTGCGCGAGGCGCCGCTGGAAACCGTGCTCTGCGTGATGGACGCAGGCACACCGCCGTCAGCCTTCGATGACGCGCTGGTGCGCGCGCAGCTGCGCGTCGCCGATATCGTGGCGCTCAGCAAGCTGGATCTGGCGGACGAGGGCGCGGGTGCCCGGATGTGCGAAGCCATCCGCGCGCTGCGCGTCCCCGCCGTGGTGGTCGATGCGCAGCACGGCGAGATTCCGTCCGCGCTGCTGTTTCCCGCAACCATCGATCGCGCGCCTGCGCCGCGCGAGCCCGGGCCGCGGCGGCCGGCAGAAGAGCGCTTCGAAACGCTGAGCTGGACCTCGGACCACCCGATCTCGCTGCCGCGCCTGCAGCAGGCCATCGGCCGGCTCGCGCCAAAGCTCGCCCGCGCCAAGGGCCTGTTCGAGACCGTCGAGCAGCCCGGCCGCCTGACCGTGTTCCAGTTTGCCGGCGGCCGCGCGACGCTGGCGCCGGGTGAGGCGCCAAGCCCAGGCGTGCCGCGGTCACGTATTGTCTTCATCGCCGAGCTCGGGGTGCTCTCGAAGGCCGAGCTCGACGGGATCATGGCGGGGTGCGTTGCGAGCGAGTGAGATGAGGCGGTAGGATGGATCGCAGTCACAG
>NZ_JBFUES010000767.1:0-3737 GCF_056403875.1 Bradyrhizobium sp. P2_E8 | reverse complement strand
GTCGGGCACGGACCGATGCGCTCGGCGAGGCGCGATGCCAGCAGATTGACCGGGAGCACCGCGGCCATCATCGGCACGAAGGCTAGTCCGGTCCGCCACGCCGACAGCCCGTTGATCCTCTGGAAGTACAGGCTGAGCACGAAGATCAGGCCGTAGATCGCGATGTTCACGAGCAGGCCGACGAGCGCAGTCAAGGTAAACAGCCGGTGACCGAACAGGGACAAGGGCAGCATCGGCTGCGCCGCGCGGCTCTCGCGCCAGACGAACAGCACGGCCAGGACGAGGGCGGAAGCGAAGGCCGCGAGCACGGCCGGATCATCCCAGCCAAGCGCGCCGCCCTCGATGATCGCGCCGGCGAGCGCCCCCAGCGCGCCGATTGCCGCAAGCTGGCCGGGCAGATCGATCTCGCGCGAGAGCGCGCGCGTGGTCTCCGTTGCATGACGCCAACTCAGCCAAAGGCCCATGAGGCCGATCGGAAGGTTGACGAGAAAGATCGCGCGCCAGCCGACCAGCGTGATCAGCGCGCCGCCGACGAAGGGGCCCGCGGTGAGCGCAAGGCTGGCTCCGGCGGCCCAGATCGCGACGGCGCGGCCGCGCGCGCGGTCGTCCGCATAGGCATGGTTGAGCAACGCCAGCGAATTCGGCACCAGGATTGCCGCCGCCAGGCCCTGGACCAGTCGTGCCGCGATCAGCACGATTGCATTGGGCGACAACGCACAGGCGAGCGAGGCCGCGGTGAAGATGGCGAACCCGGCCATGAAGACGCGCTTGGCGCCGATCCGGTCGCCGAGTGCGCCGGCCGTCAGGATGAAGGCGGCAAAGGCAATGGTATAGGCGCTGACGACCCATTGCAGTTCGGCAACACCGCCGCCGAGCGTCCTGCCCATCGCATCGAGCGCGGTGTTGACGATGGTGACGTCGAGCTGCACCACGCCATAACCGAGGCTCATCGCGGCCAGCGTCAGCGCGGACGCAGCTTGCGCGCCTCGCGCGTTCCACGCTTTCGGAGACGAATGCAGCTGAAGATATTCTGCCGGCATGATCCACCTCGATGTTTGCGGGTGAAGCCAACATTTAAGCTTTCGTTGCGTGATCATGCTTCGGTTATGATCGAAGCATCATCACGAGATAAATCGCATCCCGCGCCGGAAGGCATTGAAGCCTCGTGCCCTGCTCGCCATGCAAGCCCCGTCCGCGCGGAGGCATGGGAACAGCGCGAGATCGCTTCGTGTTGAGCCTCTCATCCTCTCTTCAAGGCAGCGAAAGTCATGGCAAGAGTTGGCACCACCTCGGTTCCGTCAGGCGCAAGGTCGGAGTTCGGCAAGACCGCAACCATTGTTGCTGTCGGGAGCCTGATCGGCGCGCTGTTCGCCGGCAGCACGGTCGCAACCCCGCTCTACGTCATCTACAAGCAGCAATTGGGTTTCTCCCAGATCRCATTGACCCTGATCTACGCCGTCTACGTCGTCGGAAACCTGACCGCGCTTATGATATTTGGCCGGATGTCCGATCAGGTCGGGCGGCGGCGCACTGCGGTCATTGCCATCGGGATCGCCATCGTGGGCGCGCTCGTGTTCCTGTTCGCACACGGGATCGCCTCGCTCTATGTTGCACGCGTGCTGAGCGGTCTTGCGATCGGAATCGGCGCCGCAACCGGCACCGCATGGCTTGCGGAACTGGTCGCCGAACAGGACCGCTCCCGCGCCACCGTGATCGCAACCATCGCGAACTTCACCGGCCTTGGTCTCGGGGCATTGATCGCCGGCCTGCTTGCCGAGTATGTCGCATTTCCACTGCGAACGCCGTTCATTGCGTATCTCGCAATACTGCTCATTGTCGCGGCCGTTCTCGCCTTCGCTCGTGAGACAATCAATCGTCCGTTGGCCGCCTTCGCGCAGCTGTCGCTACGGCCCCGCGCCGGCGTTCCGTCGTCGATCCGGCCCCGGTTCGTGGCACCCGCGGTCACCGGCTTCGGTGCCATGGCCCTCGTAGCCTTTTTCGCCGCGCTCGCGCCGAGCGTGCTCGCCAGCGAGCTGCATGTCACCAGCCACGCGGTCGCCGGCGCGATCTTCCTCGAGCTTGCGGCGGCCGTTGCACTCGTCATTGCCCTGACGCGCTCGCTGCCGAGCCGCGCCGCGATGCTCTGGTCGCTCGGCCTGATGTTGCCGAGCCTTGCCCTGCTCGTCACCGCACAGTTCGCGGAATCGCTCGTCGTCATGATCGCGGCGACCGCCACCTGCGGCGTCGCGGCAGGCCTCGGCTATCGCGGCAGCCTGCAGGTCGTGAACCAGATCGCACCGGATGATCGCCGCGCCGAAGTGGTCTCGGCCTATTTCGTCTGCTGCTTTCTCGGCAACGCGCTTCCCGTGATCGGAATCGGCGTCCTCTCGACGCTGATCAGCTCCACCGTCGCCAGTCTGGTTTTCGCCACGACGATTGCGGTCTTTGCGGTGGTCGCTCTGGTGTTCGGCTTGAAATACCAGGCCGGCGCGATGGAGCCGAGAAAGTGACGCCGCGCGGGATGCACGGCGTCTCCTGACGGAAGGTATCTCGCCGTCAGCTTGCCGCGCRCAAATTCACCTTGCTCTCGGCAAGCGTCGTGAGCTTCTTGTCGGTCGCCTTCTCTTCCTCGAGCGTCTTGGCGAGCACGGCGGCGCAATCGGTCCGGCCGAGCTGCTTGGCCCAGGCGATCAGGCTGCCGTAACGCACGATCTCGTAATGCTCGGCGGCCTGCGCCGCATTGATCAGCGCTGCGTCGAGCACCGCCTTGTCGGCGACTTCGCCGGCGGTCTCCTCCGCCTCCTCGATGATGCCGTCGATCGCCGGGCAGTCGACCGCCTTCACCTGCACGCCGTGCATCTTGAACACTTCCTCGAGCCGCTTGACGTGCTGCTTGGTTTCCTCGAGGTGCGTCAAAAAGCCCTGTTTCAGCTGCGGGTCGGTGGCCTTGTCGGCCATTTTCGGCAGCGCCTTGGTGAGCTGCTGCTCGGCATAGTAGATGTCCTGGAGCTGGTGCACGAACAGGTCGTTCATGGTTTTGATGTCTTTTGTGAACAGTCCCATCGTTCCGATCCTCTTGGGTTTCGGGAACACGGAGGCACCGGCTTGCACGAATAGCCGCATATTTCCGCCATGTTCGATTGCTGATGAGGCGCTAACGGGCACGCGGCATCGACGTTCCTAAAATGCCGGCTTCGCTTGCGCTGGAACAATGCAGCGGACGGCACGACATGAAACCATGCCAACATGCGAACGCGCGGGCCGGGCCGGTCTGACGACTCATATGCTTAACGCGCGTCCGATGTGAACCACATATGACAAAGTCGCCGGTCCGGCACAGAACCTATCCTTGTCAAGGGCTGCACAAGTCACCGTTTTTGCCTTAAATGATCTGGATCATGCCTAGCGATCGACGCCTGCCTTTGGCAACCATCGCGCCCGACTGGCCAATACCTGGCCTTGTCGGTCTTGCCCCCCGCCGGGAGGATGAATGCACGGACTGCTGCCCGCGTTGAAGCGCGGCTTCAAGAGATGGATTGGCTGGCGACGGCTCGGAATTGCCGCGAGCGTCTTCATCATTGCCTTCGCAATCACCACACTGGTGCGGACCCTCAAGGGTATCGACACCGGCGTCATCCTGACTGCATTGACCGAAATTCCCCGCGGGAATATCGGGCTGGCGGCGATCTGCGTCTTCTTCGCGTTCTGTACGCTGACCTTCTACGACTTTTTTGCAC
>NZ_JBFUES010000766.1:0-3753 GCF_056403875.1 Bradyrhizobium sp. P2_E8 | reverse complement strand
GCGAACAGCTCATTGGGGAAAAAGCCATGCCGTCATTTTACGACATCGCCCGGGAAAAGTTCAAAGTCAGGATCTGGGACAGGTTCGCATCGCGAATACCGGGCTACGATTCAAGGAATTGGTTGCGTATCAGGCAGATCGAGGCCTTCGAGAAATTTCTCCGGCAGCATGAGAACGCATCGGTGTTCGAGGTGTCGCCGGGCTGGAACAGATATTGGAAAGAGCAGGTGAGGAACTATTCCTCGGCCGATTTCCCCGAATTCGATATCTGCAAGCAGGCGCTGGATCGAACGTTCGATGTCGTGATCGCGGATCAAGTCCTTGAACATGTTGCGGACCCTCACGCGGCCGCGCGCAACATCCGCGCCATGGTTCGCGAGGGCGGGTACGCGCTCGTCGCAACGCCGTTCCTGTTTCGTGTGCACGCGCGGCCGCACGATTACAGTCGCTGGACCGAAGCTGGGCTGAAAGAACTTCTCTCGCACGCCGGATTCACCACGATCATCACAGATTCATGGGGCAACAAGGCGTGCGCGAAAGCGCATATCGGCGGTCCGGTTCGCGACTACGGCCTCTGGCGCAGTCTGCAGAATGATCCGGAATATCCGATCCAGGTATGGGCAATCGCGAGTTGATCGAGCGAGAGCTTTGCATAAGACCGCTTCAAGACGGTGCTGAATGTGACGCAATCGTGAAGCGTGTGGCGGGCGATATGATCGCTGCATGGTCTCGTTCTGCGCTCCGCAAAGTTAACGCACGGATGGCTCGTTTTTGCCGCATTTGATTCTCTGCGCGATGCGTATCGCGCAGCCTCTTTTTTATCCCGAAGTGTCCCTTTTTTAGTCAAGCGCGCGTTCTTTTGTCCTGCAATTCATGATGAATCCGTTGTTGGCGCTGCCGCGATCGGCACTCGAACGCGACGCGATAAAATTGGAGTTGGCTGTCATGCGCCGAAGCGGAATCGGATCGAAGTTGAATGTGCTTCCGAAGCCCTGTACAAATGTTGCGTTGCAAAAAGATCTGGGATGCGGAAGTGACGGAGTCGGTTCATCGCGAGAAAACGCATTTCCTGCCGTTGGACAGCATCCGCGGAATTGCAGCGATCTCCGTCGTGATCCATCACGTCATTCTGATGAAGACCTTCCTCGCAGCGTTTCCGCAAAACGCCTGGGTTGACTGGTCATTCTTCAGAAGCGGCTGGCTTCTCGTCGATCTGTTCTTCGTTCTCAGCGGCATCGTGATGTCGTTGAGCTATGTGAGCCCGGATTTCGGACATTTCTCGTTGCGCGAATTCATGGTGCGGCGGCTTGCCCGGGTTTATCCGCTGCATATCGTGATGCTGCTCGTGATGCTGATGTTTCGTTTGGCGAGAATTGGGCTCGTGCTGGCAGGCGTGGTGGCGATCGCGCCCGCGGCCTTCGAGGTCAATAACGCCTATTCATTTTTCTTGAACGTGTTCCTGTTGCATTCGCTGGGCTTCGTCGACTACCTCAACTGGAACGCACCGAGCTGGAGCATCAGCGTCGAGTTCTACACCTATCTGGTGTTCGGCCTCGTGATGCTGCTTGCGCAATGGTTTGGCTCGCGGCGGTATTTCTACGCTTGCGCAGCGTTGCTGGTCGCGGGCAGTTGGCTGGCGATCGTGCTGGTGGTGGGCAAGAACACCCTCGAGCTGCAATGGGACTTCGGGCTGCTCCGATGCATCATGGGGTTCTTTCTGGGGGTGCTGACTGCGAAGGTGGCACCGCTATTGCCGCGTTCGATCAATCCTGCGGTGCAGGGCGGGTTGCAGTTGGGTGCCTTGATCGTGAGCGTTGTGCTGGTCTCGATGGTAGAGGCGCATCCCGCGATCAGCCTTTTTGTGCCGCTCGCTTTCGCCGCGTTTCTCGGAACCCTGATCGCGTTTCCGCAAGCCGTATTGGTACCCAGGATTCTCGTCGTCTCGCCGCTGGTCTGGCTTGGCCGCCGGTCGTACTCCGTCTACATGGTGCACGCCGTCGTGGTCCTCTTCGCCGAATATTTCGTTCGAGCGGTGGGGCAGCGGCCCGTTGCGTTGCTCGAGTCCCTGTGTGGGGGGCTGGCGGCAACGCTGAATCTTGTCGTGATCCTGATTGCGGTCCTGATCCTGTCGAATTTCACCTATCTCTACGTCGAATTGCCGGGAGGCAGATTGCTGCGCAATGTGTTTCGGAAGACCCCCGATTTCGCGGCGTCGTCGGCTGCGCCCTCCGTCCGGCCATTGAACTGAGGTCGGCCGAACATGAGCATGATATCGAATCGCCGCATCGTCCTTCCGGCAATGTTCAGCCTCGAGGCGATCGCGCTCGCGATCTATCTCATCCGCGATGCGTTCGGCGGCATCATCAGGTATTACTCCAGCATCCTGCACCTGGATGCGCTGTGGTTCTTGCCTGATATCATCGCGATTCCCTGCATCGCCCAGTTCTTCGTCCACTGTATCGTTCGGAACCGGAGCCTGCTGGCCTCGCTGGTGCTGCTGCAGATGGTATTGTCGCTGGCGCTCGGCTTCCTCATGCTCGGCACCTTCAACGCGCTGTCTTCATCGTTCAAGATGATGCTTCCGGTCTTCGTCGGGTTCTGCTTCTGCGATTCCAATCTTGGTTCCTACAAGCGGCTGTTGAGCCTCATCGCCGGGATTCTGTACCTGTCCGTGTTCGGCGTGTTTCTGTCCAAGTACTTCGCGATGCCATGGGTCGGGTTCAAATACGAGTCGTTCGGCGCGGTCCGTGAGGCGGGCAAGTTGTGGTGGGCGTTCCAGGATCAGCGGCTGACCGGTTTTGCCGCCGAAAACACCATGGCCGCCTTCTTCATTCTTGTGTCGTTTGCGATGACGTCGATCCGCAAGAGCACCTGGTGGTGCGTGATCGTGGGCGGAATTTCGATCTATGCCGTCCGCCTCACCACCAGCAAGACTACGATGATGGTGCTGGTACTCTATCTGGTGCTGCTGCTCATCGTGCGCATGCTTCCCGAGCGCGATCGCTTCCGGACCGTGCGCTTGCTTGCGCTGTGGTCGTTCGCGGCGATGCTGATTCCGTTCTTCCTGATTATTCTGGCATCGGGCACCTCGTACACCCCGCACGACCTGCTCTACAGCATGCAGGACCGGATCAACAACAGCTGGCAGAAGCCGTTCGTCTATCTCAGCCAGCTCATGCCGATCGGTCTTGTCACGGGGTGCGGCATCGGTTGCTTCAACTATCCGCAGAAGCTGTTCTCCGCGCTCTCTCCGTACTGGGTGCCGGTCGACAATTTCTACATCGGTACGTACTTGATGTTCGGGGTTCCGTTCGTCTACTTCATGCTGTTGGTGGTTCGCGCGACCCTCACGGTGAAGGACGTCTACAAGCTATCGCTGATCTTTGTCGTGAACGTCTTCACGATCACGGTCCTCAATTACGGGCCGGCGACGGGCCTGCTGATCATCGCGCTGGCCTTCAGCGAGGTATTCTCGCGACGCTTCTCGCGGTTTGCCAAGAGCGATCCTCCGCGCGTGATCCCGCGGCGCGCGCTACCGGTCGGGGCACCGCATGGCAAGCTCCCGGACTTCGGTCCGGAGTTGCCCAGACCGGCCCAGTGACCGGACCGGCCCAGTGAATTGACGCAAGAGAGTATGATGCACAAACGCCTGGCCTTTATCGATACGCTGCGCGGCATTGCCGTGCTGGCTGTAGTGCTGCAGCACGCGCTCGAAGAGATCGTCTCGAGCCAGGCGACGGGCGCGTATCATAG
>NZ_JBFUES010000765.1:0-4459 GCF_056403875.1 Bradyrhizobium sp. P2_E8 | reverse complement strand
AGGCGACAAAGATCACCCCAATCGACACCCAGCCGTTGATACTGGCCTGCTGTGCGGCATCCCAACCAAGATCCTTACCCATCAGCGGCAGCAAATTTCCAAACAGAACGAAATCATAGACAGCGAACGCCCAAGCAAGAAAGGCGACGACAGTCGCGTATTTGACTTCGCCGTCCGTAACCGGGCTTGGCTTCCAAGTGAATGAACTTGACGTGGTGTTGTTAGACATTGCGATGGCCTCCCCTTTTTGAACCGAATTCCTGAGCGAGTGTATCGAGCGCGAAGGCGTCAGATCGTGAAGCCGCCGAACGGCTTGAGCTGTATGACGCTTGAGACCACGACGATGCCGGCCTGTACCAAGGGCAGCGTTGCGAGATTGGCCCTGACCTCCTCCTCCGAATCGGCTTCGACGATGAGAACGCCCCCAGGCGTATCGCCGCCGCGATGCCAAATTGTCCGGACGATTCCGTCGCGATACATTTCCTTGACGCGCTGGACTTCACCGCCGACCTTCGCCTTGAAGTCCGCTTCGTTCACGCCGTCCGTTCGACGCGTATTGACGACCAGAAATTGCATCGGTTCCTCACATTCCTTGCTGGTGCTAAATTCGATAGAGACGAGCCGCGGTGTCGTGTAGGACCGCTTGGCGCTCGTCAGCGCTGTACCGCGACAGAGCAGACCGGATGGCCGCTAGCAGCGCGGCGCATTCCGGCGTGCAGGAGCACGAAGGTCACGTCCGGATGCGCATCAAGCAATTTGAGCGCATGGGGATATTGACTTTGGAAGACCTGCAATTCGAAATGCAGACCGCGGCGTGCCAATTCKCGTAGCCCACGCTGCCAATCCGGGCGCAACATGAGATCTGGCGTCCTGGCGAAGCAGTAGGCTGGATTGCTGTGCCAATGCAGCTGCTGGCGAACGCCACGCACCGGTGAGCAGGCGATCTGGCGGTCGAGCACGTCGCCAATGTCGGGCAACGCCAGATCGCCAAAAGAGACGACCGCCTGGACCAGCCCTTCCTTTTTGCCTTCCTCCGAAGCCCACCGGGCTTCCCACACCTCATCACCGGGTGCCACATTGACCTGAACATAAACCGATTTCGTGACGCCGTTCGGGCCGGCATCCTCGGCGAATTCGTCAATCAAATAATCGCGCCGCAGCTGCCCGTGTTCGCCGAAGATCCGGCTGACCGGCGGACCATTGAGCCACGGCGTGCGATCCATCAGCCAAATGTGGTGATGGGCGTCGATGATTCCCCGTTCTTTTTCTTTCTTCGACATCAGACGACCTCCGGCACCTTGCACGTCTCGTCGCTTTCCAGCGCGGCGATCGCAGTTTCGAACGCTGCGACCACTTGCAACATCGAGCGTATGCTGACGGGGAATGGCGCGGAGTGCGTGACAGTGTCGGCGAAGCTTTCCAGGAGCGATCCGACCGCGAGCTCATTTGGATATCTTTCCGACCATGCCTGGCGACCGCTGAGCGAGACCTCTAAATCGCCAAACTGGCGAAGCTCTGCCCAACCGCCGGTTCCGAAAACCGTCAGCCTGAAGTAGTTCGGCACGCCCCGCACGGTGCCGAGTATCCCGGTTGCCCCGGAGGAAAAACTCACCAGTAGAGACGCGGTATCCACGGGAACGCCGCGTCCTTTCGGATATCTGACTTGGCCGCGTATCCTCGCCATCGACCCTGCCAGGTGAATCATCGAGTCCAGCGCGTGCAACCCAGGACCTGTCATGCCGCCTCCCGGCGCCTCCTGCTCCGAGGTCCGCCAGCTTCCGCTTACCGCGCGCGACATGAAATCGTTGGAGTATTGGCCCTCGACATGCAGCACCGTGCCAAGCTGACCTTCGTCGACCAGTTGCTTGAGGCGTACCATCGCCGGCAGGACGCGACGGTCTGTCCCGAGACCGAGAGGAACCTTGGACCGTTCGCAGGCATTTACCGCGGTCCTGGCATCCCGCAACGTCAGCGCCAGGGGCTTTTCCGAAAAGACCGGCTTTCCGGCGTTCGCGCATTGGAGAATTTGCGGCAAATGCTGGGAATGGGGTGTCGCGAGGAAGACCGCGTCGACGTCCGTTCGCCGAAGGACGCTCTCCAGCGAGTCGAGCAGAAGTATTCCGCGATCAACTGCAAACCGCTCGACCTCAGCCTTGTCGAGAACTGCAGCGCAGGTGAATCGCAATTTCGTACTCCTGAGCTGTACCGAATCCACCAGGACACGGCCCCACCAGCCCAGACCTATAATCGCGGCCCGGATCATGTCAGGGCCCGAGCGACCGCGAGGCGACCGTCCTCATAGAGCAGCGGGCTGATTTCGTCGCGGACGCCGACATCGTCCACGCAGCCGATGATTATGGAGTGGTTGGCAAACGGAACGATGGAGCCCACCGTGCAAAACAGGCTGGCCTGCGCGTCTCGCAGATAGGGAAGCCCAAACGGGCCGGATACCCAATCGCCAACGGAAAACCGTTCCTCACCTTTCAGCGCACCGCTGAACGGCCTGACGAGGTCATGATGATCGCTTGCGAGCAGATTTACGCAATAGCCGCCCCGCGCGACGAGAGGATCGTGAATGCTTGCGCTCGTTGCAATGCTGACCAGAAGGCTCGGTGGCGAGACGCCGATCGAACAGACGGCGGTTGCCAACATTCCGTGTCGACGACCGTGATGAGCCGTCGTGATGATCGTGACGGTCGATGTCAAACGCCTCATGGCGCGCTTGAACGCTTCGGTTTGTTGCTGGACGTCGCAGACCTTGGACAAGACCGCACCCCGGAAATGACAGACTGGAAATTGCCGGCGCATGGTTAGCGCCGGCAGGCCGACTGAGCCGACTAGGGCGCGGGAACGAACTGCTGACGCAAGCCGCCGCGCTCAAGTCTGGGCATTACTTCGGCATTGAAGCGCTTCAGGCCGTCGAGATAGTCGACCCAGTGAACCGCGACACCATCGATCCCGATCTCGGACAATTGCGCGAGCTTTTCGGCGACCTGCGCATCGTCACCTACGATGCCATACCCTCCGTAGCCAGCCTTGAGATGTTGCTTGAAGGTTTGCCAGGCCTCCGGCGGCATGATCTCGGAGTTAAGCCCGAGATACTTTGCTGCATTTTCGGCTGCCTCCTCGTTCCCCCGTTCGACGGTGATGTAATTCAGATAGTCGCGCGCCYCCTTCTCGGAGTTGCGCTGAACGACGTAGGCGTGGGTCCAGACCTGAATGTCGCGCTTGTATTTGTCGCGGGCTAGATTGCGATACTGATCGACCTGCTGCCGCGACTTCACCATGTCGTTGTGATCGGTGAGGACAACATATCCAATGTCGCAATGCGAGGCGATGAAGTTGCGGCCCCGATCCGATCCGCCTGCGTTGATCGCCGGTGGCATCGGCGTCTGAATTGGCTTCGGCATCGCGAATGCATCGTTGACCTGAAAATAGCGGCCGCGATAGGTAAAGCTCTCTTCCTCGCTCCAGAGCCTACGAACGACGTCAAACCACTCTTCGGCATAGTCGTAGCGCGCATCATGGTCCAGAAACGGAGCTCCAAACATCTCCAGTTCGGGATGAAACCAGCCACAGACGATATTGAGGCAGTAACGTCCGTTGCTGATGTGGTCTATCGTCGCTGCCTGCTTGGCCGCGAAGATCGGGTGCGTTGTTTGTACGTGCGACGTCGTGGTGAGTGTAATTTGCTTGGTGATGGCTGCCAGCCCGGCAGCCCAGGTGTAGGTCTCGAAATTGCGGCCATTGAAGTTGTTCGGACCGCCGAGCCCCTTCCAGCGGGCAACGGGTACCATCACCTCGAAGCCGGCATTGTCGGCCGTCATCGCGATTTCCTTGGTTAACTCCCACGTCAACCAATGACCTTCGTCGGCCGTCGTCATCGCGCAACCGTTATTGCAGTTCACTCCGAACAGGCCGAGTTTCAGCTTGTTACTGTTGAACAGAGCATTGGTCAGATTGCGATTCTTGCGCTCGTCCACCACACGCTTCGCCGACACGCGATCGAGCATTGGCTGCTTTCCCTTCCCTGCGACTGGCCTCAAATGCGGACCAGTTCTGAATTGCCGAACTTTGCGGCCAGTCCAAATACTGCATACCATAATCGTTCTCCTGTCAATATCTGTATGCAGATTTTGATAGAAATGCCGATCTGGAAAATCCGTCCAGCTATATTATTGCAAGATTCGGCAAAAAGAGACGCTGGGCCGCTAACCGGCTCGAGATTTATATGTTATCGGCCGAATTTTCTGGATACAGATGTCGGCAGGGAAAATGCCTGATGCGCCAGGCACAGCGCCTCTCACGAAGGTCCAATCTAGCTGACCCCCGACTTGTCGACTTGCAGTATCGCACTGGCGACGGCGCCGGATTGATGCACCAACCGCACGATATTMGTGCCGAATTTGGGCTACCGACATCACCGCTATTGAAGAAAATCGGATCTCCCCGTCGGATC
>NZ_JBFUES010000764.1:0-3757 GCF_056403875.1 Bradyrhizobium sp. P2_E8 | reverse complement strand
GGCCATGCGATTAAGCCGTTGAGAAATCGAAATTTCCCGCGGGCGCCTGCAGTCTTGGACAGGACAAGGTCAGCCGGCGAACCGCCTGACCTCTGCCCGCATTCCACCAACCGACGGTTTTCCTTCCTTTTCCGGCAAATCCTCGCGGACGTCCTGAAAAGGAATGATCTCCTGTCGTGTCGGGTTTTCGGAATGCGTGCACGAACGCGCCAGCCTAGGCCGGCACGTCCGGAGGCGGTTCTTTAACCGCTCCGGGCCTGCTTGCCAAGAGCAAAATTCACACCAGTTCCAATCCGTTGCCGCAGGCGCTTGACCCGGGCTGACAAGGACCGATTCAGGCCGATTTGACCCCATAAGGCAACCGCTTGCCCTCGAAGAACGCGCCGAGGTTCGCCAGCACGCAATTCTGCATGGCGACGTGCGATTCCAGGGTGTGGCCGCCGAGATGCGGGGCGAACACCACGTTGGGCAGCGCGGTCAGGGCGTCGGGGGCGTGCGGCTCCTTCTCGAAGACGTCGAGGCCGGCGCCGGCGATGGTCTTGTCGGTCAGGGCCGCCACAAGCGCCTGCTGGTCGATCACCGAGCCGCGGGAGATGTTGACGACATAGCCGTCCGCGCCGAGGCGCCCCAGGATATCGGCATTGACGACGTGCTGGGTCTCGTCCCCTGCCCGGACCGCGATCATCAGCACGCTGCACCAGTCGGCGAGCGCCTCCAGCGTCGGGAAATATTGATAGGGCAGATCGTACTTGGTGCGGCTGAAATAGCCGATTTCGCTCTCGAAGGCGGCGCAGCGCGCGGCGATCTTGCGGCCGATCTCGCCCATGCCGTAGACGCCGATCCGGCGGCCGGGCATGCCGGCCTGCGGGCGCATCATCGGCGAGGGCTTTGACGCGGCCCAATCGCCACTGCGGACATACTGGTCGGCGACTAGGATCCGCCGCGTCGTCGCCAGCATCAGGGTCATCGCGATGTCGGCAACCGAGGCCGCATTGGCGCCCGGGCTGTGGCCGACCGCGATGTTGCGCGCGGCGGCCGCTTTCAGGTCTATGCCGTCATATCCGGTGCCGTAGCAGACGATGGCGCCGAGTTTCGGAAACAGGTCCATCGCTTCGGCCCCGAGCGGGGTGCCGCCTGCAGTGAGCATCGCGCGAATGCCGCCGAGCTCGTCCGCCGAAAACACCTCCCGCGCGGGCTTGCCACCGGTGTCGAGCAGCTCAAACCGCTCGGCGAAGCGCGCCATCATCGTCTTGGGGAAGCGCGAGTAGATCAGGACCTTGTCAGCCATTGTTCTTGTTTCCGGTGAACGCCGCCACAAACGAAGAGGGGCGGAATCGGTTGCCCAATTCCGCCCCTCGCCTCATGCAATTTCCAAACCTCTAGCCGAGGCAAACCTTAGCCGAGAATGGTGCCCGGCTCGACCTTCACGCCCGGGCCCATCGTCGAGGACACCGCAACGCGCTGGATGTAGGTACCCTTGGAACCGGCCGGCTTCGCCTTCGAGACAGCGTCGGCCAGGGCCTTGATGTTCTCGACCAGTTTCTCCTCGGAGAACGAGGCCTTGCCGACGCCGGCCTGCAGGATGCCGGCCTTCTCGACGCGGAACTCGACCGAGCCGCCCTTGGCACCCTTCACGGCACCGGTGACGTCCATGGTCACGGTACCGATCTTCGGGTTCGGCATCAGGCCGCGCGGGCCCAGCACCTTACCGAGACGGCCGACCAGCGGCATCATGTCGGGGGTGGCGATGCAGCGGTCGAAATCGATCGAGCCGTTCTGCACCTTCTCGACCAGGTCTTCGGCGCCGACAACGTCGGCGCCCGCAGCCTTGGCCTCGTCGGCCTTGGCGCCACGGGCGAACACGCCGACGCGGAGCGTACGGCCGGTGCCGTTCGGCAGGGTCACGACGCCACGGACCATCTGGTCGGCGTGACGGGGATCGACGCCGAGATTGATCGCGACCTCGATGGTCTCGTCGAACTTCGCTTTCGCGCGTTCCTTGACCATCTTGATGGCTTCCGCGAGCGGGTAAAGCTTTTCGCGGTCAACACCTTCGCGGGCTTTGTTCAAACGCTTTCCGATTGCCATGACCGCTTACCCCGCCACTTCCAGACCCATCGAACGGGCAGAGCCCTCGACCATCTTCATGGCCGATTCGATGGTGTCGCAATTCAGGTCCTTCATCTTCTTCTCGGCGATCTCGCGCACCTGGGCCTTGGTCACCTTGCCGGCCTTGTCACGGCCCGGCGCCTTCGAGCCGGACTGGATCTTGGCGGCCTGCTTGAGGAAGTAGGACATCGGCGGCGTCTTCATCTCGAAGGTGAAGGAACGGTCCGCATAGATGGTGATGATCACCGGGATCGGGGTGTTCTTCTCTTCCTTCTGGGTCTGGGCGTTGAACGCCTTGCAGAACTCCATGATGTTGAGACCGCGCTGACCAAGCGCGGGACCGATCGGGGGCGAAGGATTCGCCGCACCGGCCGGGACCTGAAGCTTCAGGTATCCGGTCACTTTCTTTGCCATGTATCACTCCTGTTGTGCCGGACAGGCCGGCGGTTTCAGGTTCGTGGTCTGGGTCGGATGCGGCTGGCAACCGCCCTCTCCCTCCCACGGCCTCTCTTTGCGCGAAGCTTTTCGGCTTCACGCGCGACCCGGTCAGACCTTCTCGACCTGACCGAATTCCAGCTCGACCGGCGTGGCGCGGCCGAAGATCGACACCGCGACCTTCACGCGCGAGCGCGCCTCGTCGATTTCCTCGACCACACCGGAGAACGAGGCGAACGGGCCATCGGCCACGCGCACGTTCTCGCCGATCTCGAACGACACCGACGCCTTCGGCCGTTCCACGCCCTCCTGCACCTGGTGCAGGATTCGCATGGCCTCGGCTTCCGAGATCGGCATCGGCTTGTTTTCCGCGCCGAGGAAGCCGGTCACCTTCGGCGTGTTCTTGATCAGATGGAACGCCTCGTCGGTCAGCTTCATCTTCACCAGCACGTAGCCCGGGAAGAACTTGCGCTCGGCGTCGATCTTGCGGCCGCGGCGCACTTCCGTGACCTTCTCGGTCGGAACCAGCACCAGTTCGAACAGTTCCTCGAGCCCGCGCTGCTTGGCCTGCTCGCGGATCGATTCGGCGACCTTCTTCTCGAAGTTCGAATAGGCGTGGACGATGTACCAGCGCTTGTCGGACAATTGAGCGGTTGCTGTAGCCATCAGTGAATGCCCAAGAGGAAGGTGATGAGGTAACGGATGATCTGGTCGGCGGCGAAGAAGAAGATAGAGGCCACGGCGACCATGACGAACACCATGATGGTGGTGATCGTGGTCTCGCGACGGGTCGGCCACGTGACCTTGGCGGTCTCCGAGCGCACTTCCTGCAAGAACTTGAACGGGCTGACTGCCATCGTTTGATGTCCAACGTCCGTCGACAGACGCGAATGAATTTCAGGGATCCGAACAGCCGCCGTTGGCCCAGCCCTCTGTCTCGAAGGATGAGCCGGAAACCGGGCTCGATTGTTCGGGGATTTCAAAGCCGCGCCGGAGATCCGCGTCTAACGGGCCGGCTGCAGGTGGCGGGTATCTACTGCGAACGGGGCCAAACGTCAAGGTAGCGGCTCATCCGCCCGGCGTTCCCTCGCCCCGCAGGCCTATGGCAGAGCCCATGCGAATCAACGGTTTACCGGGCCGGGCCGAGCAGCCTCCCGACGCTCGAACCGGCCTGACTGCCCGCCTCGCGCTGACGGCGGCCCCGGACCAGCGT
>NZ_JBFUES010000763.1:0-3778 GCF_056403875.1 Bradyrhizobium sp. P2_E8 | reverse complement strand
GTCGGGCGCTTTCCAGGCGACAGCCTTTTTGCACCGGCCTGCAGCCAGCCTGTCCACAGAACATCTGTCCAGCAGCCTGCGGCTTCGAGGGCGCGGCTTCAACCTTCTTTCTCTCGTCGTCTCGCGGCTTGGCATCCTCGCGGGTCGCAACCGGTTTCTTGTCCTGGACCTTCTCGCATTCATTGTCGTCATTGACGCGATAGCCGGCGCGGCAGGCGATCTTCACGCAAGCGTCGCCGGCGGCCTTGAAGCCGTGGTCGCAGACCAGCGGGCAGACGCGTCCTTGCTTGCTCTTGATCGCGTCAAGGGCGTCGAAGCTTGCGAGCTTGGCGTCGAACTTCGTTCCGGCATATTTGTTGAACAGCGTCAGCGAGCGTTGCGATGACGCATTCCAGTCGCCATCGGCAGCGGCCGCCAGACAGCCGACGCGGCGCAGTTCGGACTGAACCAGCTTCGCCGTCTCTTGCGGAGACAGGCTCGGCGGCGATGAGGTCGGTGCGACAGCCGCAACCCTCTGCGCGGTGTCGGCAACTTGCTGCTTCTCGCTAGCCTGCTGCTTGGCAGCCAGCTCGACGGCAGCCTTTTCGCTCGCTAGCCTCTCGGCGAGCGCCTTCTCGGCGGCTTGCTTGTCAGCCAGGGCCTTGGCCGCTGCGGCCTCGGCTTCCTTCCGCCGCTGCTCGGCGGCGGCCGCCTTGGCCTCCTCGACCTGCTTGGCCTTCTCCGCCGCTGCCTTGGCGTCTTCAGCAGCTTTGGCGGCGGCTGCGGCCTTGTCCTGCTCTGCTTTCTTGGCCCGCTCCGCCGAAAGCCGAAGCTTCTCTTCTTCGGCTTGCCGGGCCTTATCAGCGGCCGCCGCACGCGCATCCTCGGCGGCAATCCGGTTCAGCTGCGCCTTTGCCAGATCGGTGTAGAACCCGCTCGGATAACGATTGAGAAAAGCGGTCCACACATCGCGCGTGCCAAGCTGAAGCGCCAGTTCGTAGTCGCGCCGGATTTCGCTGTCGGGGTTGGCCTGCGGCCCGGCCACGACCGGCTTCGCGGCAACCAGCGGCACGTCATCGCCGCCGAGCGAACCGTAGACATAGGGCTCCTGCTTGTAGCCGGTGTTTTTGAGCACATCGTCGCGCACGAAGCCGAAGGCCTTGCGCAGGTCGAGGCCCGGCATCGGCAGACGTTCGACGAGAGCGGTGGCAAACGGGCTGTTCTTGGCGTCGCCATCCGAGGCGGTCGAGCCTGCCTTTGCCGCGAAGGCGATCATGGTGTTCGGGCTGGTCGGCTCGACCTTGGCGAGGCCGCGGCCGATGGCGCGGGCCGCAATCGTTCGCTTCATGGTCTTGGCGAAGGGATTGTCGCGACAGGCATCCAGGATGACAAGCCGGAGCTGCTTGGCAGGTTCGACGGCGAACAAGGCCCGATCCAGCGGCAGCGTTTCGTCGAGGACATCGCTGTCGGTCTCGAGCGTCGCGTCGGTGGGGATCAGGTAGTTGGTGCCGTCCAGCTCAATTCCGTGACCGGCATAGTAGACGACCGCAACGTCCGCCTCGCGGGCCTTGCCGCCAAAATCGCGCAACGCCTTGCGCATCTCGGCGACGTTCAGGTCGAGCTTGATGTCGACCGTCTCGAAGCCGGCCTTCCTGAACATGCCGGCGACCAGCGCGGCGTCGTTCGCGGGGTTCGCGAGCCTCGCCACGTTCTTGTAGGCTGAGTTGCCCATGACGAGCGCGACGCGCTTCTCGGCCAGCGCCGAGCCGGTCCCAAGCCAGGTCGCAAGAATGAGTAAAACAAACAGCCGAAGCCGCATTCCAGCCCCCCGAATGCAATAGCGTCAGATTATTGGCAGAATGGCCAAACGCCATCTACGGTCAGTGATATCAGTCACACATCCGTGCGCTTATCCCAGCAAATGGGCACCGGGTGAGTGATGCGTAGCCGCAGCCATTCAAACCGATCTTCCCCATGATGGCATCATGTCCCTGTTTTGCCCGACGGGTCAAGTTCGGCTTCGAAAAATGCGAAGTCGAGCGGGCGCTTGGCTACTGTGCATGGGGTTGTTTTCGATGTTTTTGCCGGAGGGCTCAGGCCCGTTGCGTCGGCGAACCTTGCCGCGGCAAAAAAAGCACGTTCAGCCTTTCGGTCCCCGCAACTGCGCCGTCAGCCGATCCATCGCCTCCGCCGCATCGCGCCATTGCGACAGCCAGCTACGCGGAAAGCGGAAGGTGAGGTCGGCGCCGCCGACGCGGCGCTCGGAGAGGCACATGCCGGGCGTGGCCGCATCGCGCGTGCAACGTGCGGTCAGCGCGGGGCTTGCGGCAGAATAGAGGTCCTCGCTGCCGTAGGGGGTGTCGGCACGGAACATCCGCATCGTCAGGCCGTCCTCGGGCATCGTCGCGGCCTGGTCGAGATAACGCGGATAGATCGTGGCTGTCCGCTGCTCGGGCGAGAGCGCATCGTGATGGGCCGCGATCGACAGGAAGATGCGGTCGATCGGCAGCAATGCCGCATCCACTGTGTCGGCGGTGACGTGCTTCGGCGCGCCGGGCGGCTCCAGCGAGGGATACAGGAAGTCGAGATCGATGCGTTCCTGCGGCCCGGTGTGGCGCTGGATCTTCATGCGGATCGCCGTCGTCGGCAGGTTGAACAGCGTACCGCCGACGCTCACCGGCAGCTTGTCCGGAGCGTTGGCGCCGCTCGGGCCCCAGGTCGGCCACAACAGATAGGCGACGAGCGCGACTGCGCACACCGTCGCGGCGCCGCCGAGCACGATCGGGACGATATGCGCCCGGGTGCGCGTCCGGGGGGACCTGAGGGGAACTGCCGAAAACAACGTCATGAGTTGCGCGAGGTAAGCCGGAGGTCGGCCGATGGCCGACGAATCAGGGGCGAATATGCCATGTGGCGGCGATTTCGCGGAGCGTTCCCCGGCTGCGGGGAAGGGGGAGGGCCCTGCGCGAGATGGCCGGCGGCGTTAACCTTCCCTTAAGGATAATGTAGCGTTAACCGGCACCATTTGTCACAGGAAGGCTCCGGCGTTGCGTATGGGCGGACTGTTCCGATGACACCTGAAGCTCTCAATACCTTCTTCTCGATTGGCATCGGTTTCGCGCTCGCGGGCGCGCTCGTGAACGGATACCAGGCGGTCGCGCAGCGGCCCGCCGGCTTCGGCCTGTTGCAGGACGGCGTGGCCCCGAAGACCTTCGCGGCGGTGCCGTTCCTGGTGTTCGCCGCGCCCTTCATCATCATGCGCAACACGCTCCGCGGCATGCGGGTGGAAAGCCGCCGCGTCGAATTCGTGATGATGGCGACCCTCATCGCCGGCTTCTGGAGCATGATGAGCGGCACCTTCTTCCTGATGACGCTGCGCGCGGCCGGCGTTCTGGTCTGACGCTCGCAACCTCGCGCGTGGCCGGCCGAGCGGCCCTTTGCGTCGTCACCGTGCTTTCGCTATGGCTGTGGTCGACGTGACAGGAGTCCTCCATGGCGATCTACGAGCTCGACGGGCAGGCGCCCGATCTTCCCGCCGACGGCAACTATTTCATCGCTGAGACGGCGACCGTGATCGGCCGCGTGCGCCTGAAGCCGGGTGCCAGCGTCTGGTTCGGCGCGGTGCTGCGCGGCGACAATGAATGGATCGAGATCGGCGAGGGCGCCAACGTGCAGGACGGCTCGACCTGCCACACCGATCTCGGCTTTCCGCTCGTCATCGGCAAGAACTGCACCGTCGGCCACAACGTCATCCTGCACGGCTGCACGATCGAAGAGGGTGCATTGGTCGGCATGGGCT
>NZ_JBFUES010000762.1:0-3792 GCF_056403875.1 Bradyrhizobium sp. P2_E8 | reverse complement strand
GTGCGCAATTGCGCACTCGGCCGGGACGACGGTGGAGTGTTGGACGGCTGGCGGTGGCCATTCAATCGATCATCTCAGCCTTGGTCGCGGCCTGGCTGGGCCCGTTCCGGTCGCGCCAGAACCAGACGGTCACGACGCCGGAGCGGCCGCGGACCTGCGTGAGCAGGGGGCCTGTCAGGACGCCGTCGGGAGCGCCGTGGAAGTCGGCGGCATCCAGCAGCGTATCGGTCAACGCGAGCCGCGCATCGTTCTGGGCCGCGACCTCCATCAGCCGGCTCGCGACGTTGACGGTGTCGCCGGTCGCCGTGATGTGCTGGTGGCTTTCGCCGAGACGGGAGGCGACGATCGGGCCGAAATGCGCGCCGATCTTGAAACCGACCTGGCCTCCGATCGCAGGGGGCAGCGAGGCGATCCAGCGTTCGACGCCGCGATGCAGGTCGATCGAACATTTCAGCGCGCGCGCCGCGTCATCCGGCATTGCGTGTGGCAGTCCGAACAGGAGCATGGCGCCGTCGCCGAGAAAGCCGGTGACCATGCCGCCGCAATCGACTGCCGCCTTGTCGATCAACGCGTGAAACGCCTTCAGGAGATCCCTGAGTGCGTCCGGATCGGTCCGCTCGCTCAGCGCCGTGAAGCCGGAGAGATCGATGAAGACCACGGCGGCATCCTGCCGGACAGGCTTCGACAGGAAGTTCGGATCGCGCGCCAGCCACTCCTGCACGGCGGGTGCCTGGAATAGCGCGAGCGATCTGCTCTTGGCGGCGAAATACTGCGTGCGGCGGCCTCCCGCCCATAGCTGCACGCCGGCAAAGATCGCAACGGGCGGGATCGCGGCCGCAAGCGTGGTCGCGCCGTTCAGCCAGACCCCATGCGTGAACGCGAGCAGATTGAGCCCGGCCCAGGCGATCATCACCGCCGCCGCCGCCATGATGCCGAGCGCGCTGCGCCGCCAGGCGAGCAATCCCACCAGCAGCACCGGCAGCAGGATGGCGGCGAGCGCGTCGGCGATATGCACCTTGCGGTCGCGCACGATGCCGTCGCCGGCGACGAGATGGGTGATCGCGGTGGAGATCACCTCGACGCCGGGCATGAGCGAATCGAACGGCGTCGGATAGAAATCGCCGCCGCCGGCGACCGAGGCGCCGATCACGACGATCCGGTTCTCGATGGCGGCGCGACTGAGCGTGCCGTCGAAGATGCTCTGCGCGCTGACGGTGCGGATGGTGCGGCGCGGACCGTAATAGGTGATCGGCAGCGCGAAGTCGGTGTCGGTCGGCACCACGCGATCGCCCAGCATGAGGTGATCCGGCGCGATCGTCAGCGGCTTGTCGAGCGCGCGGGTCGCGACGCGCAAGGGGAATGACAGCTCGACCTTGTCGTGCGTCCGGAACAGCATCGGTACYGAGAGCGGCGAGCCGGATTGTCCCGTCGCGACGTTGACGACGCCGACCTCGGCGTGGGCGACAAATGCGGGCAAGGGCAGCAGGAAGCGCTCGGCCTGCGGCAGGACGGTGAGGGGACCCTCGCTGCTGGGCGCCACGGTCTCGCTGGCAGTCGGGAAGATCGCCGCGGCGGCGAGAACCATGGGACCGGTGGCGAGCGTGTTGGCCAGCGTGGCATCGCCGATCGCGGCGCTGCGGTCGACTAGCAAGAGGTCGATCGCGACGACCTTCGGCTTGAACTGCACGATAGTGTCGACGACACGGGCGAGATCGGCGCGCGGCAGGGGATAGCTGCCGCCGCGTTTGACGACGGTGTCGTCGATCGCGACGATGGTGACGAGATCGGGCGGAACCTGCACGCCGCGGATCTGCGTCCGCAGGTCGGTCAGGGTTGCTTCGAGGTGGTCGAGAAAGCGCAGATGGCCGTTGGCGTGAGCGGCATAGATGCCTGCACCCCACAGCGCGGTGAGGACGAGTGCCACCAGGATCTGAACGCGTCTAGTCATTACGTGCTGCAATCTTCTTTACTGCAATCTTCTTCGTTTTGTCGTGCGGGCCTTATTGACCCAGTCTTGCCATCAGCGCGTCGACGCGCGACTGGCCCCAAGTCTTGACGGTCAATGGACCGGTTGCCTCGACATCGACGCCTTCGCCAGGGCCCAGAACGACGCCGCGTCCGCGGCTCCTGCGGCTCACGCCGACACGGCCGTCGGCGACGAAGACCGAGGTTTTTGCATCGGCGACGTCGACGGCCCATTTGGTGCCGCGCACGGCGGCGATCGCCTGCGGCGTCAGCACCTTGAAGGGATTGCCGCCGGGCTTTTTGGGCACCTCGACCAGCAGCGCTTTGCTGCTCAACTCCACGGAGTCTATATGTCCGTCGCGGTTGGCGTCCTTAAGTTCAAATCTGGCGCCGTTTTCCGCAACGATGGTGATGCCGTTGTCGCAGCGCCAGGTCTGCGTGCCGGCGGCGGAGAGCGACGCCGTGCAGCCCGCATTGGCAGGCTGCGCGGCCACGTATCCCGTCAACAACGACGACCACGCCAGGGCGAGAAACCCGGCACGTGCGATCCCTCTCATGCCAGCCTCCGTTTGCGTGCGTGGCACAGTTCAAGGCGATGTTGATACGGTACCGTATCACGCGCAGAGGCTGCTGAAAAGTGCCGCTTCCCGCAGGTATTTAGTTGCCGCGGTCTTTTCCAGACCGGCGCGATCAACTTTCAGTCAGGGAGCCGTGCTGCGTGAGCGCTCGGTGCGATGTGTGATGTGCGTGAGCGTTGCCGCCATGTCGCTGACGTCGGTGCGTCGAAAGACGGAGGGTGCGTCTGTGCGCGCCAGCCTCGCGCAATGCTTCGCGGCTATGCTCCGGCGGTATTGAAGACCACGAAAATGACTTGGTTGGATGCGCCTAGAGAGGCCGTCGAAGACGTCCGCTGAGCGCACCGATCAAGCCGAGAATTATAGTTAACAGACGCGGCTAAGTCCGTAGTTCTGCGGACTTTTTTCTCGAAATGGGACAGCGCTAACGCGGTGCCTCACATCTGCCCGAACTTAATCTGCATTTAACTAAAAGTCGCCTTAATGACGCTCCGACCGCCTGCGAGATGCTGTTCCCGGATCGTGACCAGCGGCACTTCGAAGGGGGACTGAGTGACACCGTCCTGGACGCAAGGCGAATGAGTACGAGTATCGCTGCGCAAAGTAACGCGGCACGGAAGTCCAAAAATCCTGGCAAGAATCCACATCGGAAGCCTTCCCGGAAAATGACCACCCAAAACGTGCTTGGCGCCGCCTTGATCGGCTGCGTCGTGCTTGGCGCCGGCTGGACCGTCTACAGCAACATCTTCGCCGCCAGCGTCTATCCGACCGTCGGCAGCAACGGCTACGACGAGCCCGTGGTCAAGCGCGCGCCCAAGGTCGCGCTGCGCGAGGCGGGCGACGCCATCAAGGAAGCCTTCGCACTCCTGCCGGACCGTTTGCAGGTCGCCGCGCCGATCTCGCGCGAGATGTTCAACGAGCGCTTTGCCGCGGCTGCGACCCAAGGCGTGGAATCCAATGCGGCGAGTGCCGTAGCCCAGGCGCCCGCAACGAAGGTCGCCGACACCGCGAAGCCGAGCGTGATCGCGAAGGTCGCCGAAGCGCTGAAGCCGTCCGCCCCGGCCAAGGTTGCCGACAAGACTGCGGACAAGGCCAAGCGCGCTCCGGATGCGCAGATGCAACTGGCTTCGGCCGATCCGGCCGGGGTCGTGCCGGCGCCCGAGGCGAAGCCGAAATCCTTTGCCGACCGCGCCAAGGCCGCGGTGATGTCGATCACCGGGCCGCGCCAGTCGATGGTCGAAAAGCTCTGGGG
>NZ_JBFUES010000761.1:0-3796 GCF_056403875.1 Bradyrhizobium sp. P2_E8 | reverse complement strand
ATGCAATCCTGGCCGTGATGGCGATCGGAACCGTGGTCTGGCTCGGCCTGCTGCTCGCCACCATGCTGCGGCAACCGTTCGAGGCGACCGACGATCTGATCTGGCTCGCCAAGCTGCGCAGCGACAGCTTCCTCGACCTGCCGCTGTCGCCCGCCTGGATGGTCCAAAGCGCGTTCTACCGACCGGTCGCCGAGTTCCTGCTGAAGTGCCTGTATGCGCTGTTCGGCCTCAACCCGACGCCGTACCGCTACGTGCAGTTTGCCGTCTTCCTGCTGCTGATGGGATTGAGCCTTCAGGTGGTGCGGCGGTTGGGCTTGCGCGTGGAAAGCGTGTTGCTGATCACAGTGTTCGCGATCGGCTCACCGTTCATTTCCGGATCGGTGGTATGGATCAGCGAATTGCCGCACGTCCTCGTGCTTGTCTGTTTCGCCGCTGCGCTACTCGTCGTTCTCTCCGACAGGACGGTCACGGCAAAGCTCGCGCTGTGCGGGCTGGCGTATGCGATCGCGCTGCTTTCGAAGGAGAACGGGATCGTTCTGATCGCGTTCTCCATCTACTTCCTGCGCGCAGCGCCGTTCAGGGCGGCGATCGTGTTCGGCGGCATCACGCTGGCCTATTTCGCCATGCGCGCCGTCGTCCTCGGCCCTGCGATGGGAACCGCCGGGGTCGATGAGTCCGTTGGATACTTCTTCCAGATGCTGTCGAACGAGGAACGTCGGAGGCTGTTCTCGGGCTATGCCGTCTACAAGCTCTATGCCTACAATGTGCTGGCCCAGTTGGGCGCACTCGCGTTCCGCATCACCCAATGGGGCATCATCTTCGATCGCCCGCACTACCAGACCATCGTGGAGACCCTCTCGACCGCACTCATCGTGGGGGGCTTCTTCGTGTTCAGGAATCGGCCACGGCCCCACACAATGGTCCTCGTTATCGTCACCGTCGTCGTGATCGGGGCTCCGTTCCTCTCCTATTCCTATGCGCGCGACCGGCATCTTGCCCTGCCCGCGTTCGCCTACGCCTTTCTGCTCGCGGTCGCGGTCAACGAGCTGGCGAGCCTCTTGCGCAGCCGGACACAGGCGACCGCACTGATTGCCTGCGTCTGGATAGCCTGGTCGCTGCAGGCTGGCCTGATGCTGCGCCAGATCAACTGGTCCTCGGCGGACGTCATCGAGCGCCTCTACCGGGCGAACGAGAAGCCGCTCAATCCCAATTTGCCGCCGGACGTCTGGGCTACGGCCCGGGCGCACGCGCTGTCGCTGGCACCGCCCTCACGGCAATGACGCGGGGATCCGCCGAGACGCCTGCTCGATCCGCATCCACAGCGCGATGATGTCGCGCTGACGCTGCGCGTGGCCTGCGTCGGGCTCGCTGAGCGAGCGGCACAACCGCGCCAGCACGTCGACCCTGGGATCGCGGGCGACCCTGGGATCGCTGGCGACCCTGGGATCGCGAGCGTTGACCGAGGCCGGCTTCGCCGACACGAAGGGATCGAGCTGATCCACGATCGCGCCGCGCGCGGCCGCGGTGATCTTGAAGCAGGTCTGCGGCGCGCGGCTGTCGACGCGCAGCGCAAACGGCGGCAAGTCCTCCCCGGTCAGGGTCGCTTCCCAGGACGCGGTTTCGGACTCCGACGGACCACTGATCACGGATGACACCACGTCATCGTAACCGAGCTCCGCGAGCAGCGCGACGAGGTGAATGCCGTAAAAGCGGAGTGCGCCGCCGCCACTGGCATCGAACCGTTTCCAATTCGCGAGATTGGCGCGGTAGTGATGCGCCATGAAGCTCCAGTCCAGCGAGAGGCCATCGGTCCGCTCGCCGAGCACCGCGCGGAGCCGCTCCGTCCACGACATGAAACGAAAGGTATAGCCGACGCGATAGCGCTTGCCGGTGTGCGCGAACGACTCGATAAGCTGCGCGGCAAGCTGGGGCGTCGGCGCGACCGGCTTCTCCAGGATGAAATCGGACATCTCAGGCGTTGCTGCCAACCGCTTCATCCAGTCGGCCTGATCGGTGGGGCGAAGCGCAACCACCGCGCCGTTCGCCTGCGCCAGCGCCTCTTCGGTGCCGGCGCACCAGGTCACCTCCGGCACATACTGGACGAGTTCGCCCCGGCCGGCGACCACCGCACGATAGCGCTCCGGCAGCGCCACCTTGATCCCGCACTCGATCAGCGCGGGCAGATATCCGTACATCCCGAAACCCGATCCGAGGATCGTGAAGACGGGCACCTCAGGCATGGAAATCGTCGGCGCCGAGCACGTCAATCACCGGGCCCTTGTAACTGTTGTCGGACAGGTACTGGCGGATCTCGCGCGAGATGTGCCAGGCGAGATTGAGCAGCGGCTTGCCCTGGTCGCCATGCGCGAACAGGTCATCGTCGGACACGATCGGAATCCGGGTACCCGGCACATAATGCCCGATCTTGATCGAACCGGGTTTCTCGTGAACGGCGATGATCTCCTTCTCCGTCAGGCCGAGCAGCTTGACCAGGATGGCCGCGCGGCCCGGAAACGCCTTGGCGCGAATCGGACCGTGCGCGGCGATGATCTTCTTCAGCTCCGCGCCCTTGCGCGCCTTCCAGAGCTCGACGTCACGCGCGAGTTGGGCAAACTCGGTCTGGAAATTGTTCTCGCGCGCCATGACGTCGGCCGCCACAGTATCGCTCTTCGCCGCGCGTCCGAGGATGACGCGGATGTTGCCGCCATAGCGTGCGGGGAACTCGACATTGACGATGTCGAGGCCGAGCGATTTCGCGATGAAGCTGAACGATTTGTACGAATAGGTCCGCGGATGCTCGTGATAGAAGGTGTCGAACTGATGCCGGTCCAGCACCGCACCGAGATAGTGGTTCTCGATCACGATGACGGTGTCCGGCCCGAGCAGCGCCTTCAGCGCCGCGAGCACGCCGTTCAGGTCCTCGATATGTGCGAACACGTTGGTGAACGTGATGATGTCGGGCGTGCCGACGCCGCGCAGGATCTCCGCGGCGGTCTCGGCGCTGAGATAGTTCTGAACCACGAAATGGCCCTTCGCCGCGGCGTCCTGGGCCGCGCCGGTCGGCTCGATGCCGCCTGTTGTCGCGCCGGCTTCGCGGAAGAAATCGAGCAGGCTGCCGTCGTTGCAGCCGATGTCGAGAACCACCTTGCCTGTCAGCGCCCCCATCCGCTCCGTGCAGGTCGCCACCAGGCTCTTCATCCCGGAGAGCACGTCGGCAGTGAAGCGCGAGCGGTAGTGATAATCCTTGGGAAACAGGTCCTCCTTCGGAACCTGGACGCGCTGGTGGCCGGTGGCGCAGGTCGGACAAAAATCGATCAGAATCGGATATTCGCGGCACCGGCGCGAATCGCCGACCGCCACCAGGTCGTCGCACAGCGGGTGCAGACCGAGCTCGAGCACCGGCACGAGCTTGTCATTGCCGCAGACCTCGCAGCCCTTGATCTCGGTGAGCGGTCTGGTCGACGTGGTGGTCATCATCTTGAATCCGGTTTGCGGCCCATCGGGCCGGAGTAAGCGAGCTAGTCGCGTTTTGTGTTCATGAAAGCGTCGATCTGGTCAACCATCACCGGCCTGACCGCGGCGCCCTGCTCGAATGCCTTGTACCATTCCACCACGGCGGAAGCCGAACGATCGAGGCCCCAGCGCGGCGCCCAGCCCAGATGGGCTCGCGCTTTGGAACTATCCAGCGACAAAAGCCGCGCCTCGTGCGGGTGCTGTCCGGGCTGCGGCATCTGCTGCGGCGGAACACCCCAAAGCACCGCCAGGCGATCGACCAGCCAGCGCACCGTGCGCACGC
>NZ_JBFUES010000760.1:0-3800 GCF_056403875.1 Bradyrhizobium sp. P2_E8 | reverse complement strand
ATGTCAACCTGATCGCGGTTCGCGCCGCCGACAAGGACAAGCCCTGGGTCAAGGTGCTGGTGGACAGCTATCACACGCCTGAGGTGAAGGAGTTCGTCCTGACCAAGTTCAAGGGGGCGGTGCTGCCCAGCTGGTAGGCAGCCGGCGTCGTATCTTCGGCAGGAATGGATGGCTCCGGGGTGRCAGCCCTGCGCGGCGGCTGCTTRCCTCGCGCTGCGGCAGCGGACATCATGCGGGCTGTTGCAACGTTGGGCGCGGTTGGCATGAAACGGTTCGCAAATCTGAAAAGACTGGGCTTCTTCACGCGGCTTCTCGACGAGGCGCCGCCGGCGGACCGCTATCGCTTCGCCGCCGAGCAGATCGTGCGCGCCGAGAAGGCCGGGCTCGATTCCGCGTGGATCGCGCAGCACCATTTTCACGAGCGCGAGGGCGGCCTGCCGTCGCCCTTCACCTTCCTGGGCTACGTTGCCGCACAGACTTCGCGCATCCGCCTCGGCACCGGCATCGTCACCCTGCCGCTTGAGAACGCGGTGAGGGTGGCGGAGGATGCCGCGGTGCTCGACCTGCTCTGCGACGGCCGGTTCGAGCTCGGCGTCGGCACCGGCGGCAATCCGTCGGCCTTTGCCGCCTTCGGTCTCGACGGCGCCCAGCGCAACGAGATCTTTGCGCGCAATCTCGCGGTCGTCCGCACCGCGCTCTCCGGCAAGCCGCTCACCGGCGGCGACACGCTCTATCCGCAGCGGCCGCAATTGGACGGCCGGATCTGGCAGGCGACATTCTCGGTCGCCGGCGGCGCCCGCGCCGGCAAGGCGGGTGACGGCCTCCTGCTCTCGCGCACGCAGCCGCGGACCAAGGAGGCGCCGCGCGCAACGCTGGCCGAGATCCAGAACCCGATCATCGACGCCTATCTCGCAGCGCTGCCGCCGGGACGCGAGCCGCGCATCATGGCCTCGCGCAGCGTCTTCGTTGCCGACGACCATCGCGAGGCGATGCGCCTTGCGGACATCGGATTGCGACGCGCGCTGCCGCAATTCATGAAGGGCGGCCATCTTCCCCCGGGCGAGACGCTGGAGGAGATGATCACCGCGTTCGACACCCATGTCGGCGCCGCCGACGAGGTCATCGCCTCGCTGCGTGGCGACGCGACGCTGGAGCGGGTGACCGATCTGGTCTTTCAGGCGCATTCGGTCGATGCCCCGCACCCCTATATCCTGCGCTCGATCGAGCTGGTCGCGGACAAGGTCGCGCCGGCGCTGGGCTGGGCCCGGACGGCGGCGGCCGATGTCGCCCTCGCGGGCTAGCCGGAATGAATGTGATCGCGTGACACGAGGTTGAATGATGAGCACGAAAGATATCATCGACACGCTCGCCGGCATTGAGCCAGGCTCCGGCCTGGACGCGATCCGCGCGCGCCGCCTGCAGGCGCGCGAGAACGCGCAGAAGAGCTATCTCTCGCTGTTCGAGCCGATCGACGCCGGCGATTTTTCGCTTGCCGAACGTGCCGCGGTTGCGGCCTTCGTGACGGGGCTCCATGGCGAGTCCCCCGTCGCCGCCTTCTATCGCCAGAAGCTCGCAGCGAATGCGGATGGAACGGCGCTGGTCGAGCCGGTCCAGATCGAGATCGGGCGCGGCAAGACCTCAGGTCCCTACGGCGCCTTCCCGGCCGGACCGTTGTCGGTCGAGAACAAGGCCGGCTTGATCTACCGCGTCAGCGCGGAACGCAAACCGCAGCTTGGCGCCCGGCTGGTTGCGGCGCTCGAGCATGCGCATCTGCTGGTGTTCCGGCCGCGCGATGCCGCATCCGCCGACATGAAGGCGCTGCTCGCCGCAGGCTGGTCGACCACCGGCATCGTCACGTTCTCCCAACTCGTTGCATTCCTGTCGTTTCAGGTCCGCGTCGTCAGCGGCTTGCGCACGCTCGCAGCGGCAAGCGCGTAGGGGGCTGCATCATGAGCGCTGCAAACACCGTCAATCCGCCCGTCGTCTTCACCCAGGACGAGCTCGGCTGGGTGTCGTGGATCGACCCGCTGCCCGAGGCCGAGTTGACCGAGCGGCACTTCGCCGGCCTCGTCGATCGCGCCCGCGCCAAGTCGGAATATTTCCGCCTGCTGGTGCGCGATCCCGAGGTGCTGGAAGCCCGCACCAAGACCGACAAGGACATCTTCTACAACGTCGCCGACGGCCTGCCGCGCGCCGAGCGCGAGCTCGCAGCCGCCGCGACCTCGCGCTACAACGGCTGCATCTATTGTGCTTCCGTGCATGCGCGATTTGCAAGCACCTATTCCAAACGCCGCGACGACGTGCAGCTGCTGCTCGACGAGGGCGTCAAGGCCGATCTCGGCGAGCGCTGGAATGCCGTGGTCAAGGCGTCGGTGGCGCTGGCCGCAACGCCGATCGCGTTCGGGCCCGACAATGTCGAGGAGCTGCGCCGCGCCGGTCTCGACGACGCCGAGATCGTCGACGTCATCAACGGCGCCTCGTTCTTCAACTGGGCGAACCGGCTGATGCTGTCGCTCGGTGAGCCCTCGAAATAGGCAATCTCACCGGCATGGAAATTGCTGCTTGTTTCAACATTGAGTGGATGGAGCCGTAGATGAGCAACATCGATCGCCGTACCCTGGTCAAGGGCTCGCTCGCCGCCATGATGGCGGGAGCGGCCTTCTCACGCAGCGCGTTTGCGCAGTCGTCCGAGCCGATCCTGCTCGGCGTCAGCGGCCCCCTGACCGGGCCGAACGCGCAATATGGCACGCAGTGGAAGCAGGGCTTTGATCTCGCGCTTGACGAGATCCAGGCGGCCGGCGGCATCAACGGCCGCAAGCTCGCCTATCAGTTCGAGGACAGTCAGAGCGACCCGCGCCAGTCGGTGGCCATTGCCCAGAAGTTCGTCTCCGATCCCAGGATCGTCATGGAGCTCGGCGATTTCTCGAGTCCCGCCTCGATGGCGGCATCCCCGATCTATCAGCGCGGTGGCCTCGTGCAGTTCGGCTTCACCAATTCGCATCCCGATTTCACCAAGGGCGGTGACTTCATGTGGAGCACGTCCGTCAGCCAGGCCGACGAGCAGCCACTGCTGGCGGCCTATGCCGTCAAGCGCCTCGGTCTCAAGAAGCTCGCGATACTGCATCTCAACACCGATTGGGGCCGCACCAGCCGCGACTATTTCGTCAAGGCGGCGAAGGAATACGGCGCCGAAATCGCGGTCACCGAGGGCTACATCGCGGAGGAGCGCGACTTCCGCTCCACGCTGGTGCGCGTGCGCGATGCCAGTCCGGACGGGCTGATCCTGATTTCCTATTATTCCGACGGTGCGTTGATCGCCCGCCAGGCGCGTCAGGTTGGCCTCAAGCAGACGATCTGCGCGGCAAGCTCGGTCTACTCGCCGAAATTTTTGGAGCTCGGCGGCGAGGCGGTCGAGGACGTCCATCTCGGCACGCGTTATTTCCCCGAGGATCCCAGGCCCGAGGTGAAGAAGTTCATCACGGGCTTCAAGGCCAAGTACAACGGGCAGGAGCCCGACGCCTTCAACGCCTATTCCTATGACGCGATGCACATGGCAGCCGCGGTCGTGAAGATCGGTGGCACCGATCGCCGCGCCGTCCGCGACGCCTTCGCGAAAGTGAAGGATGTCTCGAGCGTGATCTTCGGGACCGCGACGTTCGACGTCGAGAGCCGCCGGGTCAAGGGCGCCATGAATGCCGAGCTGGTCGTGCGCAAGGGGCAGTTCGCGCTTTGGGACGGCAAGCCGACCTGACATGATGGCCGGACGCATGATCCGGAAAAGTGCGAAGCGGTTTTCCGAA
>NZ_JBFUES010000759.1:0-3810 GCF_056403875.1 Bradyrhizobium sp. P2_E8 | reverse complement strand
CCGGAGCGTGCTGCGGTACCGGTGCAGGTCATCCCGATCGACCCGATGCCGGTCACGGGCGTCGGCAAGGTGTTCAAGCCGCAGCTGCGCTGGGATGCCGCGCAGCGCGTGTTCACCAAGGTACTGGCGCCGCTCGCCGCGCGCGGCATCGACTGCAAGGTCAAGGTCGGCGCCCACGGCAGCCACGGCTCGATCGCCACCGTGACGCTTACCGGCCTGTCGGAGGATCAGCGCGAAGTCGTCGCCGGCGAGGTGCACACGCTGCTCGCCCCGTTCGTGATGCGGCATGAGGTGGTTTTCGGTTAACTGGAGCCCAATGGGGCCGTGCACGGCACGGCCCCAACTTTTCCAATTGGACAACGCATCGCCGCTACCCGCGGATCGCCGCATTGGCCCTTTCGGCCGCGCCAGTCATCGCTTCCTTCGCCGGCCTCGCCCCGTTGACCACTTCATTCACGCCGATCATGAAGGCGTCCAGGATCAGTCTCGAACGCGGATGGAAAAGAATTGCCTTGGCGCGGTCGACGTCGGCATTCTGCAAGTTTGTCAGCGCCGCCTCGGCGGCCTGCGGGCCGAACGCCTTCTTGAAGCCCTCGCTCGACCAGGCCGACACGCGTGTCGTCGCCAGCCCCGCTGCAGCAGTGCGCAGCGAGGTCGCCTTGCTCGTCGCCCAGAGCAGGAACAGGAAAGCCGCCCGCTTGTTTCGAGATCTGGAATTGATGCACGCCTGCCAGTGCGACATGAAGGGGACGGGTCCGCGACCGGCGAGATGCGGAAAGGTTGCAAATCCGGCCTGCTTGGCGACACGGCTTTTCGCGGGATTGGAGATGTCGGTCGCGAAGTTGCTGCTGTCGATCGCCATGGCCGTCCGCCCCTGCAGGAAGTCGTCCAGCACGTGGTACCATTCGTAGCTGCCGACGCCGGCAGGCCCGGCCTGGCCGAGCAACTGTCCGTACATCTCGACGGCCGCGATCCCCTCCGGGCTCGCGAAAGCGACCCTGTTGTGTTCGACCATGGCCCCACCGTAGGAGAACAGGAAGCCCATGGCCGGTGGGGAGGAATTGCCGCTGGCCTGGGCCCGCATCGCGATCCCCGACATCCCGTTGGTCTTGACCGCCTTGGCGGTGACAAGCAGCTCCTCGAAAGTCTGCGGAATCGGCAGGTCCTTGGCTGCCAGCGCATCGCTGTTGATGAACAGGGTCATCGCCTCCGAGGTAATCGGGACGGCGTACCGTTCGCCGTCCGACCACAGCGGGAAGGCTCGGGCCGTCCTGAGCAGGTCGCTCTCGTCATACCAGGCAGGGTCGGTCAGCGACCTCTGGGAATAGTAGCCGTTCAGTGGCTCCACCCATCCGTTCGAGATGCCCTGGCCATAGGTCGTGAACATGAAGACGTCGGGCGTGCTACTGCCGCGAGCGAGCCTGATCGGCAGCGCGCCGAGGTAGGTGGTTTCCAGTTGGAAATCGATGGTGACGTTGATGCCGGTGAGTATGGTGAACTCCGGCAACAGCGGCGTGATCGCGTTCGACCACGGATGGATCGCGCCCGAAAGCGCGATCGTCTGTCCCGCAAATTGCTTCCAGTCGATCGCGGCGTTGGCGTGAGCCGCAGCGGGCTCCTCGGCAAAGCTCCAGCGCGGCAGCGCGGTCAGGCCCGCGCCAGCCGCCCCCAGTCCCTTGATGAAACTGCGCCGGCTCGCCGGATGGCTCAATGAGTTTTCACCCTGTGCCATGATGATGCTCCTTGAATCAACCAAGGGCATTCATCCATAGCACACGCTCGGGGCCGCAGCCCTGCGACATCACGGCCCTCCCGCCTGGCGTATCCGATGAATGTCGGGTTCCCGACCTCCCTATCCGTGCTATTGTCCTGTCATGCTCTGGCGTCGGCACCAGAACACGCGCGGTCACACGAGCATCGAAGACCCACGGCCAATGTCCGTTCCTGTTCGGGCCCTGCCTCTGCGATGGTTTGCTCGTCCGCTGATCCTTGCGGTCGCAGTGCTTGTGACCCTGTTTGCGGCGACCAGCTTCCTCGGCCTGCAATATTGGCAGGAGCGGCAAGCAGTTCATCACTTCATCGAACATAGCCGCCAGGTCCTCGAAACGCTCGATCGGCTGCGGGCGATCGTCGCGGAACTGGAGACTGAAAGGCGCGGGTATCTCATGACCCTCGACCCGGCCTATCTCAAGGCTTACGGCGTCTCTGACGAAAGTGTACGGCGGGAGGCTCAGGCGCTGCAGATATTGGTCGCGGACGATCCGTTGCAGGGCCTTCGGGCCGGCCATCTGGCGCTGACCGTTACAGCCACGCTGCGCGAGATCGACGAGCTGCTGAAGACGGCCGGCACGTCCGGGCTGGCCGCGCTGGCAATGATCCGCWGCATGGACGAGATCCGCTCGCAAATCGACCAGATGGTGGATCACGAGCGCTTTCGGCTCGCCGACCGGGAGGCGCGCGCCGAAGCATTCGAGCAACGCTGGACCTGGCTGATCGCTGGCGCCGTTGTCCTCGTCATCGCGCTGGCCGGCGCGGCGCTGGCGCTCGCGCGGCTCGAAACGAAACGCCGGAGAAAGGCGATCGAGGAGAATATCCAGCTCCAGAGTGATCTTGCAGCACGGGATATCAAGATCAGGCGCCTGTTCGATGCCAACATCATCGGCATCATCATCTGGGAAGTCGAGGGGCGCATTCTCGAGGCCAACGATGCATTCCTGCGCATCGTGGGATACGACCGGGAAGATCTCAACGCAGGGCGCCTGCATCGGACCGACCTCACGCCGCCGGAATGGCGCGCCCGTGACGTGCAAACCGTGGCGGAACTGAAGCGGGTCGGGACGGCCCAGCCATTCGAGAAGGAGTACGTGCGGAAGGACGGAAGCCGTGTGCCGGTGCTGATCGGCGGGACCATGTTTGGAGAAGGTGCGGACAACGGCGTCGGCTTTGTCCTCGATCTGACGCCTCTCAAGCGGGCGGAAGCCGAAGGCCGCGAACACGAGCGGCGCTACCGTGAAGCCCTGATGGAGCTCGCGCACGCCAATCGCGTCACCACGATGGGGCAACTAACCGCTTCGATCGCCCACGAAGTCAACCAGCCGATCGCCGCGATAGTCGCGAACGCCGAGGCCGGGCTGAATTGGCTGGAGGCTCAACCGCCAAATCTGGAGCGGGTTCGACAGACGCTCGACTGGATCACAAAGGACGGCATGCGAGCCGGTGACATCATCGGCCGGATCCGGGCGCTGATCAGGAACGCGCCCCCGCAAAAGGAGACTCTGGAGATCAACCAGGCAGTGCTTGAGGTCATCGCGCTGACACGCAGCGAAGCGTTCAAGAACGGCGTGTCGGTTCGGACGCAATTTGCCGATGGCTTGCCGCCGGTTCAGGCAGATCGGGTTCAACTTCAGCAAGTCGTGCTCAACTTGATCGTCAACGCGATCGAGGCGATGGCCGCGGTCGGCGAGGGGGGACGCGAGTTGCTGATCAGCACCGGTCGGCATGGATCGGACGGCGTCCACGTCACCTTGCGGGATTCCGGCCCAGGGCTGGATCCGAAGAACGTGGAGCGCCTGTTCGAAGCCTTCTACACCACCAAGCCCACGGGCATGGGGATGGGCCTCGCCATCTGCCGCTCGATCATCGAGGCGCATGGCGGGCGGATGTGGGCCGGCGCAAACGAGCCTCGGGGCGCCTTCTTTCAGTTCACCCTGCCTCTTGCGTTAGACGAGACCGCACCTCGCCTGCTGGAGGCGGATGAGGTAAGTGGTCGACGCTCTGCGGCTCGATGACGGGCTCCGCGTAGCCTGATCC
>NZ_JBFUES010000758.1:0-3811 GCF_056403875.1 Bradyrhizobium sp. P2_E8 | reverse complement strand
ACCGTGGTCTGGTCGGAGCCGTAGCGAGACAACAGCTCGATGTTCTCGACGGGGAGGAACAGTTTTGTCTCGGCCGCATAATGCAGCTCGAGGCAGTCGTGGGGCGCGCCGGCGACGTCGAGCGTTTGCAGACCGACGAACCGGCCGATGCCGTGATCGACATGGACCACGATGTCGCCGGCGGCAAGGCTCGTCACCTCCGAGATGAAATTGTCGAGCTTGCGGCTCGCCCTGCGCGGCCGCACCAGGCGGTCGCCGAGGATGTCCTGCTCGCTGATGAGCGCGATCTCGTCGGTCTCGAAGCCGCTCTCCAAGCCGAGCACGGCGAGCATGGTCTCGTTGCGCGGGGTGGCCTGCACCGTGCGCCAGCTGTTGACGCTGGTGGTGTGGGCCAGCTTGTGGTCGCGCAGCATCGAGGTCATGCGGTCGCGCGAGCCTTCGCTCCACAGCGTGATCACGACCTTCTTGCGTTGCGCCTGCAGGGCCATCACGTGGCTGACCACGGATTCGAACACGTTGACGGTGGTGTCGTTGCGCTCCGGCGCGAAGTCGCGGCCCTTGCGTGCGCCGGCATCGACGACACCAGCGCCATCCGCCGGCACGGAGAATTGCGTGAGGCGCGCCAGCGGGATGTCGCCGAGGCGCTTGGTCCACTCCTCTTCGGTGAAATACAGCCGGTCCGGCGGCAGCGGCTTGTAGATGGCGCCGCCGCCCGGATGCTCCATCGCATCGCGGCGGGCCTGGTAATAGTCGAGGATCTGCTTGAAGCGCTCGCGGACGGCGTCCTCGGCCTGCGGCTCGATCGCGACGGCCGCGCCCTGCAGATAGTCGAACAGCGTGTCCATCCGGTCCTGGAACAGCGGCAGCCAGTGCTCCATGCCGGGATGGCGGCGGCCTTCGCTGACGGCCTCGTACAGCGCATCGTCGCGCTCGGGCGCGCCGAACTCGGCGACATAGCCCATGCGGAAACGGCGGATGGTGTCGGTGACGAGCTGGAATTCAGAGACCGGGACGAGGTCGAGCGAGCGCATGTCGAGCAGCGTGCGCTGGGTCTCGGCGTCGAAGGAGCGGATCGATTCAAGGCTGTCGCCAAAGAAGTCGAAGCGCACGGGCTGCTCGAGGCCGGCTGGAAACAGGTCCAGAATGCCGCCACGCACGGCATATTCGCCGGGCTCGCGCACGGTCGAGGACCGGTTGTAGCCGTTGTGCTCGAGCCAGGCGACGATGGTGTCCATCGGTACGACGTTGCCGGGGGCGACCGACAGCGCCTGCGCCGCGACGAGCTCGCGCGCCGGCACGCGCTGCACGATGGCGTTGACCGTCGTCAGCACGATCAGCGGCTTGTCGCTACCGGTCAGGGGGGCAAGCCGCGCCAACGTCGTCAGGCGTTGGGCCAAGATGCCGCCATGCGGCGAGACGCGGTCGTAGGGCTGGCAGTCCCAGGCCGGGAAGGTCAGCACCGGCAGATCGGGCGCGAAGAACTGCAGCGCGCGTTCGAGCTGCTGCATCCGCGCACCGTCGCGGCAGACCACTGCAAGGCTGACGGCCGGCTTCTTCGGCCGTGCCGCGATGGCGCGCGCCAGATCCGAGATGACGAGGCCTTCGGCACCTTCCGCGACATTGGCAAGCGTCAGGGCGCGGCCGGGCGTGAGCAGCTCGGCCGGCGATTTCATCCCCTGCTTCATGCGTCGCGGTCCGCGATCGGAAACGCCTTGATACGGGCAAACAGCGCACCGGTGACGTCGGCCGGCAGCACCTTGTCGCCGGTGATGGCGGCATAGAGGTCGGGATCGTTGACCTCGAGCAGGTGCTCGAGTTCGGCGAGTTCGGCATCGGACAGGTTGCCGATCTCGGCATCCGCGAAGCGGCCGAGGATCAGGTCCATCTCGCGCGTGCCGCGGTGCCAGCAGYGGAACAGCAGCCGCTTGCGGCGGTCGTCCAGCCCGTTGCTCGATCGTGTCGTTCCCGTCATGTCTCAATTCCAGTCAAACGCCGAAAGCCCGGACGTGCCGGGCGGGGGTGATATAGCTACTTGGGCGGCCGGTGTCAGCTCTTTGTTTTTGCAATTGTTTGGAGACCGTCATTGCCGGGCTTGACCCGGCAATCCATCGTCATTGAAAGATGGATGCGCGGGTCCCTGCTCCGCCAAAGGCATCGCCGGGCTTTCGATCTCGGGCCAGCGAGCCTTAGCGAAGGCGGCAAGCCCGCGCATGACGAATGTTGCGAGAAATGCGCCCCAGCCTGCTCAATCCACTGTTTGCTCCCGTGACCAGCCTGCCCGGCGTCGGTCCGAAGCAGGACAAGCTGCTGCAGTACCTGCTCAGCCGCAACGAGACGCCGCGGCTGGTTGACCTTCTGCTGCACTTGCCGAGCCAGGTCATCGACCGCCGCGCCCGGCCGAAGATTCGCGATGCCGTGCAGGGAACCATGGTGACGCTGGAGGTGACCGTCGACCGCCACCGCCCGCCCCCGCCGCGCAATGCGCGGGCGCCCTATCTCGTGTACGCCAGCGACGATACCGGCGACGTCGTGCTGACGTTCTTCCGCGCCAAGCCGGGCTATGTCGAAAAGCTGCTGCCCGTCGGCGAGAAACGCTACGTCTCCGGCACGCTCCAGATGTATGACGGCATGCCGCAGATCGTGCATCCCGACCGCGTGCTGGACGAAGAGGCGATCTCAAAACTCTCCGGCATCGATCCGGTCTATCCCTTGACGGAGGGCCTGGCGCTCGGCTCGCTGCGCCGCGCGATCGCGCAAGCGCTCCAGAAATTGCCCGCCTTGCCGGAATGGATCAGCCCGGAGGTGATGCGCCGCTGCCACTTCCCGCCCATCGCGGAAGCCCTCACCCGCGTGCACCAGCCGGTCGAGCTCACGGACATTTTGCCCGATCAGCCGTTCTGGTCCCGCCTCGCCTTCGACGAACTGCTGGCCGGCCAGCTGGCGCTGGCCCTGATCCGCGCGCAATTGCGCCGCCCGGCCGGCGTACGCAATGCCGGCGATGGCCATCTGCGCAACAAGATCATCGACGCGCTGCCCTATGCGTTGACGCCTTCCCAGCGCGATGCGGCCGCAGCGATCGCGAACGATCTGCAACAGCCGGTGCGCATGCTGCGCCTGCTCCAGGGCGATGTCGGCTCCGRCAAGACGGTAGTGGCGTTGCTGGCCGCCGCAGCGGTGGCCGAAGTCGGCAAGCAGGCCGCGCTGATGGCCCCGACCGAAATCCTGGCGCGCCAGCACATCAAGACCATCGCGCCGCTGGCGGAGCGCGCCGGTATGCGCGTCGCGATCCTCACCGGCCGCGAAAAGGGCAAGGAGCGACGCGAGATCATTGCCCAGCTCGCCGAGGGCGAGATCGATCTGCTCGTCGGCACCCATGCGCTGATCCAGGACGACGTGATCTTTCGGGACCTCGCGCTTGCCGTGGTCGACGAGCAGCATCGTTTTGGCGTGCGCGAACGGCTCGCGCTGACCTCGAAGGGCGAAGCCGTCGACGTGCTGGTGCTGAGCGCAACCCCGATCCCGCGCACGCTGGTGCTGACCTATTTCGGCGACATGGATATCTCCGAGCTGCGCGAGAAGCCGGCCGGCCGCCAGCCGATTGACACCCGCGCGGTGGCGATGAGCCGCCTCGGCGAAGTCATGGACGGCGTCGGCCGCGCGCTCGAGTCCGGGAAGCTGGTCTACTGGATCTGCCCGCTGGTCGAGGAGTCCGAGGCCGAGGGTACCGAGCACCTCACCAACGCGACCAAACGCTTCGAGAGCCTGCAGAAGCGCTTTGGCGACCGCGTCGGTCTGGTCCACGGCCAGATGA
>NZ_JBFUES010000757.1:0-3819 GCF_056403875.1 Bradyrhizobium sp. P2_E8 | reverse complement strand
GGGCGATCACCGCCCAGATCAGGCAGTCCAGCACGTTGGCCGAATGCGCGATGGCGCTGACCAGCGGTGCCACGAAGCCGAGCAGGCTGAGGCCGAGCGAGATCGCCGCGGCCGGCTCGTTGTCGCGGATGAGCTGGAACTCGTTGTACGGGGTGATGCGGGTGTAGACGAACAGATACGCCACGATCGCGATCAGCCCGGTGCAGAAATAGACCAGGAAGGCGGGCAGGCCGGCGAGTGATTGCAGGATCATCGTTCCCCCATCGTGCAGCGACCATTCGTCGGCGGGGGAAGGATAGCGGTTCAACGGCAGGAGGGCGATGAAGCCGCCTTCGCGTCCCCCCCAAAAAACAAAACCCCGCCATTTGCGGCGGGGTCCAGGCTGGGAGGAGCAAGCCCCGAAGGGCCCGCGACGTAAACCCAGGATCAGGCGGGAATGCGCTCTTCGTGCTCGTGCGGCTCGCGCAGCACGTAGCCGCGGCCCCACACGGTCTCGATGAAGTTGCGGCCTTCGGAGGCGTTGGCGAGCTTCTTGCGGAGCTTGCAGATGAAGACGTCGATGATCTTCAGCTCGGGCTCGTCCATGCCGCCATAGAGGTGGTTGAGGAACATTTCCTTGGTGAGGGTCGTGCCCTTGCGGAGCGAGAGAAGCTCCAGCATCTGGTATTCCTTGCCGGTCAGATGCACGCGCTGGCCGCCGACTTCGACCGTCTTGGTGTCGAGGTTGACGACGAGGTCTCCGGTCTGGATGACCGACTGGGCATGGCCCTTGGAGCGGCGCACGATCGCGTGGATGCGGGCCACCAGCTCGTCCTTGTGGAAGGGCTTGGTCATGTAGTCGTCGGCGCCGACGCCGAGACCCTTGACCTTATCCTCGATGCCGGCGAGGCCGGAGAGGATCAGAATCGGGGTCTTGATCTTGGAGACCCGGAGTTGCTTGAGCACGTCGTAGCCGGACATGTCAGGCAGGTTGAGGTCGAGAAGGATAATGTCGTAATCGTATAATTTACCGAGATCGACGCCTTCTTCCCCCAAATCGGTCGTGTAGACGTTGAAGCTCTCAGACTTCAGCATCAGCTCGATCGACTGCGCGACGGCGCTGTCATCTTCAATCAGCAAAACGCGCATGCCAGTTCCCCATAGTCGCCGCTCCTGGGCGTCAGGTCGGCCGCATTCGCGGCACTCAACAAAACGCCTTTGAACAACTGATTCGGATCCTGACAACAGATGGTTAACAAATCCTGATTCTGGAACGCAAGTCCCCCCGGTGCAATTTTTGTCGAATCGCCCTAAGGTCTTGCGTAGGAAGCAGCTTTCGTTATCCGGCTCCGTTCAAGTTCCACTTTAAGAGACGGGCCTAACCGACTCCCGCGACTCGGCCTTCTTCTGAAGGGGAGTCACGCTCAGTCACAAAGACAGTGACGCAATGATTAACGATGCGGGTAAACACGAAGTTAAGCGCCGTTCAGAAATATGGCGAAACTTAAGAGTTTCCCCGTGAAGGCCCGGGATCACGAAGACGACCACCTCATGAAGGCCCTCCTATGAAGGCTCTGGCCGAACAGATCGGCGATATCGACGGCATCAATATCTATGGCCGTGTGGTCGGTGTGCGCGGCCTGATGGTCGAAGTGGCCGGCCCGATCCATGCGATGTCGGTCGGCGCGCGGCTCGTGATCGAGACCGGCGCCAACCGTTCCATCCCCTGCGAGGTGATCGGCTTCTCCGGCAACAATGCTGTCGTGATGCCGTTCGCCGGCCTCGACGGTGTGCGCCGCGGCTGCAAGGCGGTCATCGCCAATGCCGCCAATCAGGTGCGGCCGTCGTCGGCCTGGCTCGGCCGTGTCGTCAACGCGCTGGGCGAGCCGATCGACGGCAAGGGGCCGTTGCCGCAGGGGTCCTCGCCGATGCCGTTCCGCAATACGCCGCCGCCGGCGCATTCGCGCAAGCGCGTCGGGGCGCCGCTCGATCTCGGCGTGCGCGCGATGAACACGTTTCTCACCTGCTGCCGCGGCCAGCGCATGGGCATCTTCGCRGGCTCCGGCGTCGGCAAATCGGTGCTGCTGTCGATGCTGGCGCGCAACGTGGACGCCGCCGTCAGCGTCATCGGGCTGATCGGCGAACGCGGCCGCGAGGTTCAGGAATTCCTGCAGGACGATCTCGGCGAGGAGGGCCTGGCGCGCTCCGTCGTCGTGGTCGCAACCTCCGACGAGCCGGCGCTGATGCGCCGCCAGGCGGCGTATCTGACACTCGCGGTCGCCGAGTATTTTCGCGACGAGGATCAGGACGTGCTCTGCCTGATGGACTCGGTGACGCGCTTCGCCATGGCCCAGCGCGAGATCGGTCTGTCCGCCGGCGAGCCGCCGACCGCCAAGGGCTATACGCCGACCGTGTTCACCGAGCTGCCGAAGCTGCTCGAGCGTGCCGGGCCGGGCCTGGGCGAGGGCGCGATCACCGCGATCTTCACGGTGCTGGTCGACGGCGACGACCACAACGAGCCGATCGCCGACGCCGTCCGCGGCATCCTCGACGGCCACATCGTGATGCAGCGTTCCATCGCCGAGCGCGGCCGCTACCCCGCCATCAACATCCTCAAATCCGTCTCCCGCACCATGCCGAAATCGGCCGATCCGGAGTTCTGGCCGACCATCCAGAAGGCGCGGGCGGTGATGGCGACCTATGCCGACATGGAGGAATTGATCCGGCTGGGCGCCTACCGGGCCGGCTCCAGCCCCGAGGTCGACGAGGCGATCCGCCTGCACGAGCCCCTGGAAGCCTTCCTGCGCCAGCGCAAGGACGAAAATGCCTCGCTGGCGAACGGCTATCGCCAGTTGGCGCAAATCCTCGGTAATTTGGAAACGGAACGCTAACTTTGTCAGTTCATCATCCGCTCTCACAGAGTAGCAGAGCCGGTCTTGGCCCCAATTGGGCCAGTGGGGAGACCGGTGTTGTCCCACGTGCAGCCAGGGGACTTCTGGGGAGTACGAGTCGATGAAGTCACGTGATACCCTCATCCGCCTGAAGAAATTTCAGGTCGACGAGAAGCGCCGCCGGGTCACCCAGATCGAGACCATGATCGCCGACTTCCAGCGGATGTCGGTCGATCTCGAACGCGAGATCCAGACCGAGCAGGAGCGTGCCGGGATCAACGATCCCTCGCACTTCGCCTATCCGACCTATGCCAAGGCCGCGATCCAGCGCCGTGAGAACCTGACCCGCTCGGCCGACGAGCTCAAGGGCCAGCTCGACGAGGCCAAGGCCGCGCTGGCCGAGGCCTTCGAGGAGCTGAAGAAGGTCGAGCTCCTCGACGAGCGCGACCAGGCCCGCGAACGCGCCGAGGAAAACGCCCGCGAGCAGGCCGACCTCGACAGCATCGGCCTGATGCGGGCCCGCATCGGCGCCGTCGCCTGAGGCGCTAGCAGCCAGACCCGTCGAAAATTTGCAGAACCCGGACCCGCAAGGTCCGGGTTTTCGTATGTGCTGTCCACAGCGTGGCGCCACGCCCCTTGGTGGTCGGCTTTGCTGCGCGCTATGGTAGTGCAAGTGCCGGGCCTGCGCGGAACGCGCCCGAGCCTACGCGTTGGGGGGCTGAATGCTGACGCCAGCAGAGCTGGTCGGGCTGATTGAGGCGGTGGCGAAGGGCGATCAGGCCGCGTTCGAGCGCCTTTACGTCGCCACGCGCGCGAAACTCTATGGCGTCGTGCTTCGTATCTTGCGTCGGCAGGATATCGCAGAGGAAGTCATTCAGGAGACCTACGTCAAGATCTGGAACAGCGCCGGCCAGTTCAATCCGGCCCTGTCGTCGCCGATCACGTGGAT
>NZ_JBFUES010000756.1:0-3823 GCF_056403875.1 Bradyrhizobium sp. P2_E8 | reverse complement strand
ACATTGGCGCTCTTGCCCATGCGAAGCTGTTTTTCGAGCTCGACGCGCAGCGGATCCTTGGCAAAATCATTCGCCTTGACCAGGCGCTGCTCGCCGCTCTCGGTGTCCGTCACCAAAATCGCGGGACGGCGCGCGGCGCGCTCGGCATTGAGTTCGTGCAAAATCGCGAGCTTCACGGCTAGCCGACCTTCTCGACGAAGACGCGGATGGTGCCGCCGCAGGACAGCCCGACATTCCAGGCGGTCTCGTCGGCAACGCCGAATTCCAGCATCTTCGGCTTGCCGCTCTCGATCACGTCCATGGCCTCGGTGACCACGGCGCCCTCGACGCAGCCGCCGGAGACGGAGCCTAAGAACGTGCCCTCGTCGTTGATGACGAGGCTCGAGCCCGCCGGGCGCGGCGCCGAGCCCCAGGTCTCCACCACGGTGGCGAGTGCGACACCACGGCCGGYCTTCTGCCAGTCCTCCGCCGCCTTCAGAATGTCCTCGTCGCGATCGAGCATGGGGTAACCTCTCAAGCTGCGGAACGGATCAGGCTGCGGTGATGCGGCGGCAGCGGCCGGGAGAGCGTCGTGATCAGCTCCTGGATCGAACTCAAATTATGTACCGGGCGGAATTCGTCAACGTGCGGGAGCATCATTTTGATGCCCTGCGCCTTGGCCTCGAAGCCGCCGAAGCGCAGCAGCGGGTTGAGCCAGATCAGCCGCCGGCAGGAGCGGTGCAGCCGGTCCATCTCGAAGGCGAGCCTGGAATCGGCCTCCCGCTCCAGCCCGTCGGAGATCAGGAGCACGATGGCGCCCTGGCTCAGGACGCGGCGCGCCCACAATTTGTTGAAGTTGTGCAGCGAGGCCGAGATCCGCGTGCCGCCGGCCCAGTCCTCGACCGAGGCCGAGCAGCTCGCCAGCGCCTCGTCGGGATCGCGCTGGCGCAACGCGCGGGTGACGTTGGTGAGGCGGGTGCCGAACAGGAACACCGAGACGCGCTTGCGCGCATCGCCGATGGCATGGAGGAAATGCAGGAACAGGCGGGTGTATTCGTTCATCGAGCCCGAGATGTCGAGCAGCGCGACGATCGGCGCCGGCTTCTCGATCCGCCCGAGCCGATGGATGTCGATGATGTCGCCACCGGTGCGCAATGACGCACGCAGCGTGCGGCGCAGGTCGAGGCGCAGGCCTCGCGAATCGGGCCGGTGCCGGCGCGTCAGCAGTTCGGCCTGCGGCAGCCGCATCCGCTCGACGGCGTGCAGGGCCTCGGAGATCTCCGCTGCGCTCATCTGCGCAAAATCCTTCTTCTGAAGGATTTCCTTGTCGGACACCGACAGGCGCAGATCCTGCTCCTGGTGCTGCGGCGTCTCCGTCATGCGCGGCTGCGACATCGCTTCCTGCACGCGCCGCGCGCCGGCCTGCGGCTTCTTCTTGGCCTGATCCGGCAGCGGCACCGAATCCAGCATGTGCTTCCACTCCTCCGAGGCGCGGAAGAACAGGTTGAAGGCCTGCTTGAAGATCAGCGCATGCTCGTGGCGCTTGACGAAGATCGCCTCCAGCGTGGTGAAGACGTCGGCCCGGTTGCCGATGTCGATCACCTCAAGCGCGTTCATGGCATCGATCACCGCACCCGGCCCGACCGGCATGCCCGCCGCGCGCAGCGCGCGGGCGAAGCCGACGATGTTGTCGGCAAACTGCTCGGTCTGCTCGGGTGCCAGGTGGTTGATGGCCATGGGTCCACACTCTCAGCCGTCATTCCGGGGCGCGCCTCTTTGGCGCGAGCCCGGAATCCATTCATCCACTAACTCTGCGGCCCGATGGATTCCGGGTTCGCGCTACGCGCGCACCGGAATGACGGGCGCAATTTGCCGCGAGATCAATCCTCGCTCGTCGCTTCCTTCAGCACCTTCTGCAGGGTGTCGCCCTGCATCCGGGTGATGTCGTCCTGGTACTTGAGCAGCGCGCCCAGCGTGTCGCCGACCACTTGCGGGGTCAGCGAGCGGGCGTCGAGCTCGGACAGCGCGGTGGCCCAGTCGATGGTCTCGGCGACGCCCGGGGACTTGTAGAAATCCTGGTTGCGCAGCGCCTGGACGAAGCGCACGACCTGCTGCGACAGCTTTGCCGAGATTCCGGGCACGCGCGTCTTGACGATCGCAAGCTCGCGCTCGGCGGCGGGATAATCCACCCAGTGATAGAGGCAGCGCCGCTTCAGCGCGTCGTGGATCTCGCGGGTACGGTTGGAAGTGATGATGACGATCGGCGGATGCGGCGCCTTCACGGTGCCGAATTCGGGGATCGTCACCTGGAAGTCGCTGAGGATTTCCAGGAGATAGGCCTCAAACGCCTCGTCGGCGCGGTCGAGCTCGTCGATCAGGAGCACCGGCGGTCCGGCAACGTCGGGCTCCAGCGCCTGGAGCAGCGGCCGCTTGATCATGTAGCGGTCGGCGAAGATGTCGCTCGACAGTTGATCGCGATCGGTGTCGCCGGCGGCTTCCGCCATCCGGATCGCGATCATCTGCGCGGCGCTGTTCCACTCGTAGACCGCCGAGGAGACGTCGAGGCCTTCGTAGCACTGCAGGCGGATCAGCTTCCGCCCCAGCGCCGCGGACAGCACTTTGGCGATCTCGGTCTTGCCGACGCCGGCCTCGCCTTCGAGAAACAGCGGCCGCCCCATGCGCAGCGACAGGTAGGTCACCGTCGCCAGCGATCGCTCCGCGAGGTAACCGCGCGACGTGAGGAGTTCGAGCATCGCATCGACCGATGCCGGCAGGGCCGCTGAAGTCATGAAAGGGCCAGTCTCGTTTACGCCCTCACCGGGGCAAGTCGTTGGGCCAGTTGGTGAGGCCCATCATTCCTTGGCATTGGCGGCGTCGACAGCCCGCCGCGTCAGCACCCCGATGAGGTGCGCGCGGTATTCGGCACTGCCGTGGATGTCGCTGTTGAGACCCTCGGCCGGCACCTCGATGCCGTCGAGCGCCTTCGCCGAGAAGCGCTTCTTTAGGGCTTCCTCGAACGCGGTGACGCGGAACACGCCTTCGGAGCCGGCGCCGGTGACGGCAACGCGCACGTCCGAAGGACGCCGCGCCACGAACACGCCGACCAGCGCGTAACGCGAGGCCTGGTTGCGGAATTTGACGTAGGCGGCCTTCTTCGGCAGCGGGAACATCACCTTGGTGATGATCTCGTCGGCCTCGAGCGCCGTCGTGAACAGCCCCTGGAAATACTCTTCGGCCTTGAGGCGGCGCTTGTTGGTGACGATGGTTGCGCCGAGCGCCAGCACCGCAGCCGGATAGTCCGCGGTCGGATCGTTGTTGGCGAGCGAGCCGCCGATCGTGCCCTTGTGGCGTACGGCGGGATCGCCGATTCCGCCGGCAAGGCTCGCGAGCGCCGGGATCGCTTCGCCGACGATGGCGGAGGTCGCGACCTCAGCGTGTCTGGCGGTGGCGCCGATCACCAGCGAGCGGCCCTTCATCTCGATCGTGTTGAGCCCCTCGATGTGGGAGAGGTCGACCAGATGCGGCGGGCTGGCGAGGCGCTGCTTCATGACGGGAATCAGCGTGTGACCGCCGGCGATCACCTTGGCGTCTTCGTTCTTCACCAGAAGGTTGGCGGCCTGCCGGACCGTCCCGGGGCGATGATATTTGAATTCGTACATCTGAATGTCCTGATCGCGGGATGTGCGCGTGTCGATTTAGGCGAGGTCGGATTTCGCCATCGCCTTGRCGCCGGCGGAGATCGAGGCGACGATGTTCTGGTAGCCGGTGCAGCGGCAGAGATTGCCTTCCAGCTCCTCGCGGATGGTGTGGTCGTCGACCTCGTGCCCCTTGCGATGGACGATGT